>CAYVTQ010000040.1:0-14427 GCA_964454865.1 uncultured Methanosarcinales archaeon | reverse complement strand
AAAAGCGCCCGCAGATAACGGTCTATCTGAAGATTAAGTTAAGGTAACAATCTCGAGGCATTGCATAATTTATTAATATCAAAAATTTTTTTATCAAATTTCGGACAAAAATTAGGATTAT
This sequence comes from uncultured Methanosarcinales archaeon, assembly GCA_964454865.1. Classification (GTDB taxonomy): domain Archaea; phylum Nanobdellota; class Nanobdellia; order Woesearchaeales; family GW2011-AR4; genus JACOZO01. The sequence continues at coordinate 14,306 of CAYVTQ010000040.1, read as the reverse complement.
CTTTTTGAACTAATTTTGTAGCCTGAACTAATGTTTCCTCTTTTGGTAAAGGAGATTTTACCTTTTTCCCTAGATTATGTGTCCTTAAAGCCCAATATCCTTGTCTTATCATATTTTGGTCTAAATTTCCACGAGGTATTCCCTCTAATTCTTCTTTAACTTGTTCTCTCATCCTTTTTATTCTCAATATGTCTTCAAAAACCATGTTCATCAACTTCTAATATCTTTATAAAGGGTACATCTAAGGGTTAAGGTATAAGATATATATAAATTTTCCTATTTTTGTGCCTCTTTGTCGTATTAATTAATAGACAATTTCTCTATCACTTGAATTGATAATCTACCACAATTCAAACTTTTCGGACGAAAATTTACGAGGGCAAAAACTTCGTAAAATTCTATAAGTTACTAAAAAAGAGTATTTGTTGCTATTTCGGCTCCAGGACAATCATAGTGTAGTTTTTGTTCAGAAATTTTGCGGCGACATTCTTTACTTCGCCAATAGTTACAGATTTGATTTTGCCTATATACTCAAAAGCATCTTCCGCCTTTGAAATAAACTCCCAATATGCCAATTTGTCTGCAAATTTGTCTGTCTCGTCCATTTCTATTGCGTGCCTGCCTTCAATGTATGACTTGGCTTCATTTATCTCTTCTTCTGTCAAATCCCGGAGCTTTTCAAACTCCCTCAGCACTATGTCCCTGCCTTTTTCAACATTTGATTTGTCTGTGCTTGCGTAGACTGCAAAATAGCCGCAGTCCCTTGAAGGCTCATAATGTATGCCAACTTCATATGCCATTCCGCGCCTGTTCCTTATTTCGTCAAATATTTTCCCTGACTGGCCCCTTCCCAGAATCGCGGCAACTATGTCAAGGGCATAGCTTTCCCGCCCATTTCTCGCGGGAGTCTTGTATCCTATGATCCAGTACGAGCTTAAGGTTTTTCTTTTTTCTTTTTTGACCGAGAATTTTTGCCGCGGCAGGCTTGGGGTTTTTGGCGGCTTCATTTTTTTATCAGGCAGTCTAAGGAAATACCCATTGACTTTTGGCTTCACATTGTCAACGTCGCCTACAACCGAGATTATAGTGTTGCCGGAAAAATAGTGCTTATTGTAATAATCAAGGATTTTTTCCCGGCTCATGCTTTTAAGGGAAATCTCTGTCCCCAAAGTAGGGTTGCCGGCCGGATGGCTTTTGAAAAGCTCCTTCTGGAACAATCTCCACTGGTAGAACCTTGGATCGTCTATAACCATGTGGAATTCTTTCAGGATGACTTTTTTTTCTTTTTCTATGAAATTTTCCTTGAATAGTGGGTTTATGAGCATGTCAGAAAGAATATCAAGGGCCTTGTCAATATCCTTGTTCATAAGCTTGACATAATAACAGGTTATTTCCCCGGAAGTGTAGGCATTGAAAACCCCTCCCAATTTTTCGACTTCGTTGGCTATTGCCCTGCTGTCAGGCCTTTTTTTTGTCCCTTCAAAAAGCATATGCTCGATAAAATGCGAAATTCCGCTTATTTCTTTTGCTTCATTGTTCGAGCCGGTTTTTACCAAAATCTGGATTGTGACAGAATTGCTCCGGGTCCGTTCATAAACCAGAGTCATGCCATTAGAGAGCCTGTATTTTTCCATGATTAAAAAAGTATATAAATGGTGTATTTAATAGTTTGCGGTATGGGGATAAAGGAATTTCAGGAAATTCTGGAAAGAAAGGGCATTGATTTTGCCCTGTTTTACAGCTATGGCATGGAAGCAAACCCCAATTTTTACTATTTCTCGGGATTTAACGGAGTGGGAGCTGCAGTCATATGGGAAAATCCGTTTCTGCTTGTGCCGAGGATGGAGCTGGAAAGGGCTAAGAAAGGAAGCATAAATCATGTTTATGCCCTTGACAGGAAAAAGGCTTTCCAGTCCGCTTATGAGATTATAAAAAAGAAAAAGATGAGGCATAAGAAGATAGGAATTGACAAGAATTCTTTTACATTAAATGCCTATAAATCACTAAGAAGCGTCTTCAAGGCAGGATTTGTTGATATCTCCCGCGATTGCCTGAAACTGAGGGAAATAAAAAGCAGGGAAGAGATTTTCCGCTTAAGCAGATCATGCAGCTATGCCGGCAGAATAATCCAGAAATGCGCGGATAATTTTAAGGAGTTCAAAACAGAGAGCGATGCGGCCGCCTTCCTGGCCTATGAAACGAAGAAAAACGGGCTTGAGCTTTCTTTCAATCCAATTGTCGCTTCAGGGAAAAATGCAAGCATGCCGCATTGCGAGCCTTCCAATGCAAAACTTAACAAAGGCTTCTGCGTCGTTGATTTTGGAGTCAAATACAAGGGATACTGCTCTGATATAACAAGGACGGTATATCTGGGAAATCCTTCACTGAATGAAAAAAAGCTTTACAGCAGTCTTTTAGCGATACAAAAAAATACAATTAGTCTTGCCAAAGAAAATAAAAAATGCTCCGAACTTTACGATTTTGTGGTTAAAAGCCTTGGAAAAGACTCAAAATACTTCACGCACGGGCTGGGGCACGGCATTGGAGTGGAGATTCATGAGCTCCCTAATCTGACTCTTAACTCAAAAGACAGGATAAAAAATAATGTGGTGTTTACAATAGAGCCCGGCATCTACATTCCAAACAAATTCGGCATCAGGATAGAAGACTCAATTTTGTTTTCAGGCAGTGCTAAAATTCTCACAAAGGCTTCAAAAGATTTATTAATAGTATGAAAAGAAGGATTTTTCATGAAATATGATGAAAAGAAGTTTTTTGAGGCCGTAGAAAATTATAAAAAGTCCATAGGAAATGCAAAAGGAAAGGATTTTCTTGTGATTTTCAGCTTAAAAGACAAGGACGCATTCTATTCTATTGCTCCGCTTTCAAGGGCGGTGCACGACCTGAAAGGAGGGATGAGCGCGCTGGGATTTGACGGAAACTCTGATTCTTTCAATGCCCTTCTGGATGTGTGGAAAGCCAATGAAGAGATTGATAAAGGCGCAAAGAGCGAGAAGACAAAGGCTTTGAAGGGATTTATAGAAGAGGCTGACAAAAAGTGCAGCGGCAAGTTCAGGGAGATTTTCTGGAAGCCATGGATATTGACGGCTGAGAAAGGCGCATTCCATGGAGATTTAAAGCTGCCCTTTGATTCTTCATGGGTCAAAGAATACAGGATTGAAGAGTTGAAGGAAACTGCAAAAGTGCTGTGGAAAGAGGTTTACAATATCAAAAGCAGTGAAAAAGTCGGAATAGGATTCTGCCTCATCCCAGATGATGAAATGCTTGGGCGCCATCTTGAAGATTATCTTGATTCATACATAATAAGCAGGGCAATGATAGAGATGTGCCCGGGAAAAGAGGCGTTTGTCTCTGCATCTACACAAAGGCAGTCAATGCTGGAGGAAAGCGAGAGATCTTCTGACTTAAGGGCAACGCTGCTTGGCTGCGAGCTTGAAAAGGATATTGATGAACCGGTTTTCAGAAAATTCAGAAAAGTTTCAGAAATTTTGAGGCTTGACAGGATTAAGCCTATCGATGCCTCTTTTTTTATAAGCGGAAAAGGATACCCGGGAAGGCATCTTTTCGGGGAGAGGATTGGTTATCCTACATTGAACAAAAAATCAAGGTGGCAGAGCCCTGGACAGATAATCTACAAGCTTGACTTTTATTCCCAGACAAAGCTGGAAGATCGCGACCCAAGGGCTAGAGTGGGATTCACAGAGACAATACCTATAGATATTTTCATTGAAACAAATCTAGTCGACTGGGCAGACATCAGGTCAAGGAACCAGAGAATCAAGGATATCCTTGACAGGTGCGACAAAGTTTTTGTAAAGGGCAAACTGAAGGAAAAGCACGTTACGCAGCTTGAAGTTTCTCTTGTGAAGCCGGACGGCAAAAGAAGATGGGTAAGAAGGTCTGATACAGACGTCAGGGAAAAAATTAATAAGGAATACCTCCGGATGGAAGGCATAAAGGCAGGCAACATGGCCAACATCCCCGGAGGAGAGGCATTCACGACTCCGGAAAGCATAAAAGGAAAATTTGTTGGAGATGTTGTCATCCATGTCGACCAGAGCTATGTGCTTGATGAGAAGAACCCGATTGTGGTAGAATGCTATGGCGGCCATTATAAGATAATAGAAGGGCCGAAGGAAATCATCAAAAAAATTGAGAAGAGAAAGAAGGAATCCATGGAGCTGCTGCTTGAGGCTGAGAAGCACAAAAGCCTGCCTAAGGAGATAATTGAGCTGAAAAAGAAAAATTTTGAAAGAGTAGGAGAGTTCGCAATCAATACAAATCCCATGGCAAGACTGTGCGAATACCTCATTGTGAATGAGAAGATAGCAAGAATGATGCACATTGCGCTTGGCTCTGGGTTTGAGCCTGACCGCGATACTATTTACCATATGGACATTGTTTTTAATGCGCCAAGGCAGAAGCTGGATGTTTTCGGGATTGATTCAAAAGGAAAAGAGCATTGGATATTGAAGGAAGGAGAGTTTGTTGCTTAAGGTAGTAAAAATGAGAATAAAAGACAAGCTGCATGCAATTGAAATAGCAGATAATGATAAGCCTGTCAAGGATATCCTTCATATTCTTCAAAATGACACTCCTGATGTATTTATGGTTGTCGAAGGCGGAAAAATAATAGGTATTGTGACAGACAGCGATTTGATAATGAAAGTAAAAAGGAAGGATTTAAGCTCGACCCAGCTTAAAGTAAAAGACATAATGACGCCAAATGTTGTTTCAATCGAGCTAAGCAGGCCTATAAATGAAGCTGTGGACCTGATGGTGGAGAATAATATACAAAAGCTGCTGGTTACAGACAAAGGCATGCCTGTAGGGGTTATTTACGGGGAGGATATTCTGGATCTTGATGAGGATAAATGGAAAGAGCTGCTTTTCAACCAGACAATCGAGGAAGCATATAAGCTGCTGATCCTGGAGCCGGACATCAGCCTTGAAGATTTGGCTGACACAATCAAGGACATGGACAAATTCGCGAATATGGAATCGAAAGTCGAGTTTGACCTGTACATCCAGCAGCATGGAATTATAAAGGTCGCTTATAATTACATAAAGCAGAACAAAAGCAAGCCGCTGAAGGATATAAAACAGCATATCAAGGAGAATTATTCCGAACTGCTGGCAGAGTATAGCGGGAAGGTGGAGTAAAATCTATTTTGATTCTAACACATAAATAGGCGAATACCGGCTGTTAAAATACCTGCCAAAAAAAATATTTTTTATTGTGAAATGCTTTTGAATCATTTTCTCAAATAAGCGCTTAGTTGTCAAGTATGTAGGCAAATTAAAGTATCCGTACACCCTAAAGTAGCTGCCGAATTCTTTTTTTGTAATCCATCCTTTTTCAAAAGCTGCCTTCCACTCTTCCCTCGTATTCCCGTATCTTATGCAGCGATTTTTCTTATCATACCAGAAATGGATCAGTTCCATGAGCAGTGACTGGTATATGCTGATATTTTTCCTGTTCCTGTGATTTTTAACAAGCTCGCGCAGATTTTTGTATTTGCTTTTTTTATAAATCCATGTCCTATGCGCAATTAATCCGCCAGGCAATAGTAGCTTAGACAACTTCCCCATTATGGTGCCCTGCTCCCTAAAATTGACCATATTCAAGGACAAGTCGCCTAGAATCAGGTCGAACTTTTCGCTTATCCCCATAGTTCTCCAGTCCTGATTTATGAGAAATTCTTTTCCTTTTATTCCCATGTGAATCTTGAGATGCTCAAAATTGAGCCTGCTGTAATCCACAATTGCCGGAGCCAGATTATTCTTGATGCATATCTCCCTGAATTCCGGCGTTGAGCCGAGTATAAGCACTTTTAAATTTCCGCCTTTATCCATATTTTTGAGCGATTTCTCTATAAAATTAATATCGCTTTTATGCGGCCTGCTGGGAGCCTGGGCATATTTCCAGACATTCGCAGCAGCGCTGTCCCACCTATATTTTTCCGCCATTTTTACCCCTAGCCCTTTTTCACGAATCTTAGCACAAGATATAAGATTTTTACCAGATATATCCTGTGTAGAATCAGAGCCTTTTTGCCATAGAGCTGATTATTTTGTTTTCTGCCTTCAGGAGATGCTCTCCTGCTGTTGAAGTGCTTAATTTCAATGCCCCGGCAATTTTTGCTATTGTAGTCTTCCTGGGGACATTGTAATATCCCTGCTCATGGGCATAGGAAAAAACCTTCTGCTGCTGCTTCGACAGCATGGAATTGGCAAATTCCGCCTGTCCGATATACAATGTCTTTATTTCGCCAATCTTTTTTAGCTCATTTAACATATTATCAATAGATTTTCTGCTGACAACGCCAACATGCCATTTTTCCCATCCTTCATAGCAGGTATGCAGCTCAATGAAAAACCCGTTGTATTTCTGGATTATGTTCTGGATGTAGCTTTTTTGCCTCAATACTACTAAAAGAAGCATAGTGTCTTTTGACCTTTCAATTTCCCTGGCTAATTTATAGCCTTTTGATTTCCTAAGATAAGATAGGATTTTATCAAATTTTTTATTGTCCCCATTGATATAATAAAGATACTGCTTTACTTTGGGGTTTCTTGACTGAATGTCAACTACAGTTATGTGATGCTTGGGAAACCTGACAGTAAGCCTTGTTTCATAGCAATCGTGCCTTGCTTTAAAGCTGAGCTTGTACATAAATATTCACTCGATCTTTTTTGGTTTTGCAATATATAAAGCTATACCCTATTTCATAAGCAAAAACAAACATTTTTATATAAATAATGCTGACTTTGGGCTATGACGACCAAAGATAAAGAAAAGAATATTATTGACAGCATCATGTACAGCTACAGCACTTCTGCCAATCCTTCAGAAGAGGAGAACAAGATACTGAGAGAGACCGTAACAAGGCTCAAGGATGAAATAGAGAGATTAAAAGCGCCTCCTTTAATGGTATGCGAGATAAGGGATATCATGGGGGATGCTGCCATAATAAGGATACCAAACGGCAACCAGTTTTTTGTGAGCATGTCAAAAGACTGCGAGCAGCTTAAGGCTGGAGACATGGTTCTTGCAGAGCAGAAGAATCTCAATGTCGTGAAGAAGCTCGCCATAACAAGAAAATTCAACATACAGAAATTCGTAATTGTCGAGAAGCCGAGCGTCTCATGGCAGGATATTGGAGGGCTGGAGCAGCAGGTAAGAGAGATACAGGAAGTTGTTGAGCTGCCGCTGAAAAAGCCGCAGCTTTTCAAGAAAGTGGGCATAACGCCGCCGAAAGGAGTCCTGCTTTATGGGGAGCCAGGAACAGGGAAGACGCTGCTGGCAAAGGCTGTTGCCGCTTCCACAAACTCCACGTTCATAGAAGTAGTCGGAAGCGAGCTTGTCCAGAAATTTATAGGGGAAGGCGCAAAGATAGTAAAGGAGATTTTTGAGTTTGCGAGGAAAAAAGCCCCTGCAGTCATTTTCATTGACGAACTGGATTCCCTGGCTGCCAAAAGAGTGGAAGTCGGGACTTCAGGAGAAAGAGAGGTAAACAGGACATTCATGCAATTGCTTGCTGAATTGGACGGTTTTGAGCCGCTGGACAAGGTGAAGGTGATAGGGGCGACGAACAGGAAGGATATACTTGACTCAGCTATTATAAGGCCGGGAAGGCTTGACAGGATGATACACATCCCCATTCCAAACAAAATGGCAAGGATGGATATCCTGAAGATACACAGCAAGAACATGAGCCTTGACAGCAACATAAATCTGAAAGACATGGTTGAAAGAATGGAAAATTTCTCAGGAGCGGAGATAAGGGCAGCCTGCACAGAAGCAGGATACTTTGCGATAAGAAGTGACAGGACCAACATAACAAAAGAGGATTTCTTAAGCGGAATTGAGAAAGTCAAGAAAGAAGAGATGCTTGAGGGAAAGGATTATATGGGGATGTTCGGCTAAAGGCGGCTGTTGACTTCAGCAACAAGTCAGTTAGGCACAAAATAAAACGCCACTCCCGCCAAAAATACAAGTATAAATGCCGCTGCTATCGGCAGATTTATCGGGATTGAATATTCCGGCTTTCTGTCTCCCAGCTTTTTTGCCTTTAATGCCATCAGGACAATAAGCATTCCCTCGACTCCTCCTGCAAAAATTCCTGTCAATGACAATGTATCAATAAAATTCGTTACCCCTGCCATCACGATTATCAGCGGCACAGCCATTGTAAGCAGCCATGCCCGGTTATGGCCCATTTTGTAGTCGAAAATGAACATTTCCTTCAAAGCGACGCCTAATGCAAGGAATGAAGTTGTCATTGCAAGAACAGCAAACAGGTTGCCAATAAGAAAAATCTTCTCTCCGACAATGCTTGACAATGCAATAGTGGCTATTCTTTCGTTAGGGCCCAGCGAACTGAATTTCACAATCCCCACAGAGCCGACAACTGCCAATGAAAAGATGAAGTAAACTATTATAGGGATTGCCGCGCCTATTATGACTGCCTTTTTCATGCCTTTGAGATTTGACGCCATTTCCTCCCTGACTTCAGGTATCGCCGCCATGCCCAGGTAAGCAAACAGGATGACCCCGTAAGGCGCGAAAATGCTTTTTATGCTGAATCCGCTGAGATTGCCTGCTTCCACGTGATTCATGGCGGAGTATATTATCAGGAATATGCTTATCAAAAGGAATGCCCCGAGAAAAATCTCGCATTTCTCCACCCATTTCAAGCCGAAATAGGTTATTGCCGCAATGGCAAGGAAATATGCCATAAGCCAATGGCTCTGGGCGCCGCCCAAAAGCTTGCTTAAAGTCCCGCTTGAGCCTATCAGATACGCTGCCAATGCGCCGTAGATTCCTACAACCATTGTCAAAAACATCAGTTTTTTCCCCCATTTTCCAAGGTAGATTTCAGCGTAGCCGGTAAGCTGATGGTTTCCTTTTGTCCTCAGCACAATTTCCCCAAGATACAGGTACATGAACAGAACTACAATCCCCAGCCCTAAAAGGGTGACTGTGCCAGTCAGAAATCCTGCCTTTGCTATCACATACGGCATGCCCAAGATGCCTGCCCCGAGTATTGTCCCTGTCAAAGTGGCAATGCCTTCTATGATGCGCTTATTTTTCATTTCCACGATTCTTATATTATTAGTATTTAAAGGTTGAGAATATAAGTAATGGCTTAGTGTTCCGGAGTGAGATATAATTCATTCCGCCGCTTCGCGACCAAGATACAATCGGAAAATTTTTACTGCCATTAAAATTTTGCCTCGAATTCATTTCAAGAGAAACCCGACACCCCTCGTCATAGACTGATGGAATATTCGCATTTAATAACTGGGCGGGCTCAATGGCAGAAAAGCGAAGCCTCGCACAAATTTTGCCGAAGGCGGATTGAAGAGAGATGATAAAAATCTTCAGGATAGTGAAATACTACAAATATAATTTGCGTACGCTACCTAGTTACTACCTTTCATCATATTGTTTCAGAGGGTGTTCACTCGGTCATCGCGCACGCAGCCTGAGAATAGCCTGAAGATTTAAAAGGCTATTTGTTTTTGCTTTTGGGCTTGCTTACGGACATTGCTTTCCTTATAGAATAATTGGCCGGATTCTTTATCCTGGGGCAGAAATTATCGGGCTTGCAGACATTGATTCCCTTCATGTACATCTCATTGTCGCAGTTAGGGGGAAGGGCTTTCTTCTTCATCTGCCTGTGGTACCTCAGCTGCCCAAGCAGGTAGTTCTGCCTTATAGGCTCCTTGTTTTTCTCGTTCCATTCTGTCAGTTTTTTCTCGATATCCTCGTAGCTCCAGCCTACTGAGCTGTAAAAGTTGATCAGGACAAACAATGCCCTTTTCTTGCCGTCTTCCATGCCTTGGCCTATTAACTGTATGCATGGAGGGAAAAACTGCTCCGGAATGGCTGATTCTATACTTGATAGATGGGTTTTTGTATTTCTTTTAGGCATTAATTCTTCTCTTAAATTTTCATCGATTTTTTTGCCTATTATCCATTCCCTTACACGTTTGAATAGATCTTCTGCATTTCCTCCTTCCACATTCTCCTTTTCCAGAAATATGAAGGGAGAGATTTTTACTAGTTCTGGAGTTGCGTCAGCCTTTCTGAATTCCATAATTTTATCTGGATTTATTGGCAGAGATACCAGCCCTGAAGATTCGTGCAATGAATAGGGCATCCTGAACAAATGGCGTGAAGAAATTAAAATAGAGTCTATGTTCAATATTGATTGTGTGTTGAATTTAATGGCAAATTTTGTGCTCTTGCATTTTGGGCATTTTGGTATTTTAGTTAGCTCTTTTTTTTCCATTATGACCCTACATTTCCTGCATTCTCTCATAACAATATTATCATCAGCATTCTCCCTTGAGCCGCATTTTGGACAGATAAACTCATATTTTTTGTCATCAATATTAACTTTTGTCTCGCAGGATTCGCAGACCTTGTTTACCAACTCATTGTAAGATTTGCCTGTTTTTTGAATTACTTCATCTATGCCCTTTGACAGAATTTGATTTGTAAATCTCCTACCTATGTCAATATGCGAAACTAAGTAAGATAGTATTTCCTTCACATTATCTGGAAATTTTAGTTTTGCTTCTTCTGATTTTGGGAATGCCTCGAATGGAACTCCGATATGAAATCCCTTGTTGCCGGAAAATTTGCAGCTTATTGACTTTACCTTGTGCTCTTTCAATGAATCAATGACGAATTTGGCTATCAGCTTGGAGTATTCCCAGTAAGGGCAGTCTATGTCTATTATAAGGTCCCACCCTATCCTTAAATCGTCCAGCTCGCGCTTTCTTAGATTCGGATTCAACTGCAGAGGATTCTTCCATAGCTCCTCCGAGGCGTGGAATGAAGTGGCTCCCTGCTTTGCGAGCTCAAAAATATCATTCGGGTATTTCAGGATGTCCGGCCTTTTTCCGAATGAATTGAGGAATTTGGCTGCCACTTCCCTGTCCTTGGCATTGCAGAGTATTGCCTCCTGAATTTCCTTCCTTTTGTAGTAGTCCAGAAAAAGCTTTTCCATTGCATGAGTATAATTTAAATATTTTTAATGGTTTTTGTTTGAACATGATTAAAGACATGAAACAATTCATCGAAAAGCTGAAAGAACCGGGCAGATTGATGATAGTAGAAGGCAAAAAAGACAGGGCGGCGCTGCAGAAATTGGGCATCGGCGAAGAAAGCGTCATGGAATTGAGCAAAAAGCCAATATATGCAGTAATAGAAGAAGCTGCAGGAAAGGCGGAAAATTGCATTATTCTTACGGATTTGGACAGAAAAGGAAAAGAGCTTTTTGGAAAATTAAATGACGGACTGCAGAGGCATGGCGTCAAAGTTGACAATTCCTTCAGGGAGTTTCTGTTCAGGCACACTAAATTGAGGCAGATTGAGGGGATAAGTGAGGATATTGAAGTTTTCTAAAGTTATCAATGGATTGTGGACCATTCAATTTGATTACCAATACTTTTAAATTACATGGTCTTTTTCTTTAATAGATGTATACTAATGAGGGAGGCTCAGCACGTAGAGTAATAATAGAGTTATATGAAGGGCTTAAAAATAGGTATGTTGGTCTTGGATTTTCTAATGAGTACTTTGAGATGGATTTTATAGGTGAGAGAGCGTGGCTACAAAGAGCCATTAGTCAAATAAAAAGTAATTCCCCTCCTTTTCCAAGGGATTATATTGATTATTTTGTTGTTGAGCTGTGCAAAATGGAAGAAGGAGTTTTAAAATTAGAAAAAGAACTTGCAGCTTGGAGGAAGAGTTGATATTTTATTGCTAAATTAAATTGTATCACATACTCTCAAGTCTCTTGATCCTCTCATTTATATCCGGGTGAGTGCTGAACATATGATTTATTTTCCCGCCAAAAGCCCTTAAAGGATTCTCTATAAATAGGTGGGCAGTTGCCTTGTTGGCAGCCTCAACCAAGGGCTCCTTGTCATTTTTTATTTTCCTTAAAGCGTCTGCAAGCCCTTTCGGGTGCCTTGTGAGCAGTGCTCCGGAAGCATCTGCCAAAAACTCTCTTTTCCTGCTCACTGCAAACTTGATGAGCTGGGCTATCAGAGGCGCTAAAATAGCCAGAATTAATCCAATAACCATGACAATTGCCGCGCCCCCTCCCCCGCTTCTTGAATCCCTTCTCCCCCTGCCGTAAAACATGCTCCTCAAAAAAATATCGCTCAGCATAGCTATAACACCTACAAGAATCACGACAAGCAGCATGAACCTTATGTCAAAATTCTTTATATGGGATATTTCGTGGGCTATTACCCCTTCAAGCTCTGTCCTGTTTAATCTTTCAATAGCGCCTGTTGTGACTGTTACAGAAGCGTGTTTTGGATCCCTTCCGGTTGCAAAGGCATTGATTGCAGTGTCGTCAATCACATAAATTTTTGGTGGGGGTATTCCTGCTCCTATTGCCAATCCCTCGACTGTATTGACAAGAAAAGGGTATTTTTTCTTTTCCGCAGGAACTGCGTGGCTCATTGACAAAATAGCGTTGTCGCCTGCGTAATACCCTACCAGAAGGACAAATATCGAGATTGTGGCGCCATAGAAAATCCCAACCAAAACGCTGCCTATGTACAGCCCGAATGCGTAGCCCAATGCGCCTATTACAATAAGAAATAATAATATTAATAAGACCGATTTTCTCTTGTTGGATGAGATTTCATCGTAAAGGTTCATTTTCAAATAGAGTGGCTTAAATTGAATTTATTTTTATTTAAATTTTAATTCCTTCCTTTTAATTCTAGGCGCCGCCATATCGAACGCGAGCAAACATTGGTTTCTCAAAGAAACCTAGGAACGTTAGTGATTATGCTTCGCAAGTTTGCAAATCGGGCGGCGCATCTATGGTATGTAAGCATGAAGAACTCGCCCGGCAATTCACAGGGCGAGAAGCGCACATCTTCCTATAATACGACAGATTTTGCATAAATTTTCGTCCAATGCGGGACGAGTAATGTCGTTTTAAAGGGCTACTTAAACTTTAAAAGGGAATCGCGGAAGGAATTTTTATTGTTCCTAAAAACTTTAAACATAAGAAACAAATTCAAAACTCCACCTTCACTGGCTTTTTCTCAGCTTCCTGTGTCTTGAAAAACTCCCTTTCCTTGAACTTCAGCATGTTTGCTATCACATTGCTTGGGAACTGCTGGATTTTGTTGTTTAATACCATTACGTTGTCATTGTAGAACTGCCTTGAATAAGCAATCTTGCTTTCCGTGCCCGATAATTCTTCCTGAAGCATCTTGAAGTTTTCGGAAGCCTGAAGCTTAGGATAGTTTTCTGCCACTGCAAAAATGGTTTTCAGTGCGTTGCTTATTGCGTCGCTTGCTTTGGCTTTCTGGCTCATTGAGCCCGAGATTAAGTTTGACCTCATCTTTGTGACTTCGGTAAGGACGCCTTTCTCGTGCTTCATGTACCCTTTGACAGTATTTATTAAATTAGGAATCAAATCATATCTTCTTTTCAGCTGTACATCTATCTGGCTCCATGCATTGTCAACCCTGTTCCTTAAGCTTATTAGGCTGTTGAAGGTTAATATTACATATAGGACAACAATTACCAATATGCCTAAAACTGCCAGCAATGTTGATGCCATATTTGACTTTAATATTATAATAAGTTTATAAATATTTGCCATTAAATTTTTAAACTATGCGGCATTTTTTTGTTTATGGATAATCAGACTGAACCAGTAATCACACAGCAGAGAATAGCTAATAGCTATACTTTAGTAATTGGCAGTCCTTACGAGTTAATTTCCTTGTTCAGGGACAGAATTTATAGGGCTACGGATTCTCTCTATGGCCGGGTATTGGATGATGTCTTGGGTAAGGAGGTTTTTCTTGCAGAGCCAAGCAAAAAAGTGGAGATTGGTGAGAACCGAAGAGGACTTAAATATGGGGATGATGGGTCGGCAATAATCACAAAAAGCATAAGATTAATTCAGCCCGTACGTCATATCCAAAAAGAAGTTGCTGATGAGTTAGGCCCATTAATATGGAACCGCAGGTATATTGGTAAAGTTGAAATTACTATATCAAGTAGAGATGCAGAGCATTTTAAGAGATTGGAAAGAAAAATTCAAGAAGGGATGCCAGTTGTTTGGAATGAAACATTTGACCCTGTCATGGAGTATCTTAAGGAACATAGAGGCTCAGTTCAGTTTGATATAGTTCATGCTCTTTCTCAATCCAGGAATTAGCAAGTTCAATTTGAATAGACAATAAATTTTTAAATGCATAAATATTATTCAATTCTACTATGTCAA
>CAYVTQ010000039.1:0-15136 GCA_964454865.1 uncultured Methanosarcinales archaeon | reverse complement strand
TATACTTAGCCACTATATAAAACTTGTCATGCATCCCACAGAATTATCTATAGTCCATTTAATAGATCAGTTAAAGAGGTTCTTGAAATCATTTTTTAAAGTAGTTTACAGGTATTTAAAAATATTTCTATAGTAACAACTTTAAAGTAGGTACAATAGAAGGAAAAATTAAATTGTAGCATAAAAAAGGCTAATCAATCAGGATTCTCGGAGTTTGATCAATTATTTTTCGGGAAGAGTCTCAATAGGAATTGATACCAGCAATTAAAGACTTTTCTACCATTAGATGTTCTTGTAAGGTATCAACACAACCTGAGTAGTTACCTTCCTTAATTCTTTTATTTGGAGTATACAAGACTTTAATCAACTGAATAACTTCAAACCCTCTCCCCAGCCAGTTTCTCGACAACAGAAGGGTCTGCCAATGTTGTGATGTTGCCGTAGTCTGTTTTGCCTTCCGCAATTGCCTTCAGGATTCTCCTCATGATTTTTCCGCTTCTTGTCTTTGGAAGGTCATCAGCAAACTGCAGCTTGTCGGGCTTTGCTATGGCGCCTACTTTTTTGCCTACATGTTCTGCGAGCTCTTTTTTTAATTCGTCTGTTTTTTCAATGCCTTTCTTTAATGTGACAAAAGCATAAATCGCCCAGCCTTTCACGTCGTGAGGGTAGGGGACGATTGCGGCTTCTGCGACAGCAGGATGGCTGACCAATGCGCTTTCGACTTCTGCCGTGCCTATCCTGTGGCCGGAGACTTTTATCACATCATCAAGCCTGCCCATCACCCAGAAATAGCCGCCGTTGTCAATCTTTGCGCCGTCGCCTGTTAAGTAGATATTTTTGAATTTGCTAAAGTAAGTTTTCCTGTATCTTTTTGGATCTTTCCATACTGTCCTTAGCATGCCGGGCCACGGCTTTGTTATCACAAGATTGCCTCCTTCATCGGGCTTTGCCTTCTTGCCGTCGTCTTTTAGGACATCTGCAACAATGCCTGGAAATGGAAAAGTTGCGGAGCCCGGCTTTAGCGGAGTTGCGCCAGGCAATGGAGTGATGAGGATTCCGCCGGTCTCTGTCTGCCACCATGTGTCAACGATCGGGCATTTCTTTTTGCCGACTGCATTGTAATACCACATCCATGCTTCCGGATTTATAGGCTCGCCTACTGTGCCTAACAATCTTAAGCTGCTTAAGTTGCACTTGTCGGGATATTCATCGCCGTATTTTGACAATGCCCTTATTGCAGTGGGTGCTGTGTAGAAAATTGTGATTTTGTGCTTCTCAACAATCCTCCAGAAGCGGTCAGGCTCCGGAAATGTAGGGGAGCCTTCGTACATCACAACGGTGGCTGCGTTTGACAACGGGCCATAAACAATGTAGCTGTGCCCTGTCACCCATCCGATATCCGCGGTGCAGAAATAAACGTCATCATCTTTAATATCAAAAACCCATTTGAATGTCTGATAATTGTACAGAAGGTAGCCTGCCTGTGTGTGGAGGACTCCTTTTGGCTTTCCTGTTGTGCCGCTTGTATAGAGGATAAACAAAGGGTCTTCAGAATCCATCTCTTCAGCTTTGCAGCCATTTTCTTTTGCTTTTTTGAGCTCATCATGCCACCACACATCGCGGGATTTTTTGATTACTATCTTGTTTTTGCATCTTTCAACGACAATCACTTTTCTGATGCTTCTGCATTCTTTTAATGCAATGTCTGCATTTTCTTTCAAAGGGTATATTTTGCCGTTCCTGAAGCTGCCGTCTGAAGTTATCAGGAGCTTTGCTGTGCTGTCTTTTATCCGGTCTCTCAATGAATCGGAGCTGAAGCCGCCAAAGACAATGCTGTGTATAATTCCAAGGCGGGCGCATGACAGCATTGAAATGACAAGCTCGGGAATCATCGGAAGATAGATGCAGACCCTGTCTCCTTTTTTCAGGCCGTGGCTCTTCAGGACATTGGAGAATCTGCAGACTTCACTGAACAACTCGTTGTAAGTATATTTCTTTACTTTCCCGTCTTCAGCTTCCCAGATTATTGCTGTCTTGCTTCCATTGGCTTCAAGATGGCGGTCCAAGCAGTTGTAGCAGACATTAATTTTGCCGCCTTCAAACCACCTGTAAAAATCATTTTTTCCTGAAAGGACTTTTTTCCATTTTTTGAACCAATGCAATTGCTCTGCTTTTTCTGCCCAGAATTTCTCGGGGTGGTTTATTGAGTAATCATAGATTTTTTTGTATTCCCCAAAAGTTTTTATATGGGCGTTTTTGCTGAAATGCTTTGGAGGATTGAATATCCTTTCTTCTTTTAGAACTGAGGTTATATGCTGCTCTTCCATTGAATTAACAATGGTTAAGAAATTGTATTTATAGGTTTTGGTTCATTTGAAACTATTGTTTGGTTTCGTTTGAAACTAATAAATTTTGTATTTTTAACTATTAAATAGTAGTTAAAATAGAAAGATTTATAAATAGCTTCTTTTTAGTGATTTAACAGGGATTGGTATGTTTGAAACATTTAGTCGAGAATTTGAAGAGGAAGGTAATAAATCCTTAGGGGTTGAACAGCTACGGCTCTATCAAAATCGGCATAGAGGTTCTAATGCACATAGGTCACTAGATGATGATGTGAAAGTTCTCTGGAGATCGCATCGCATGCCGCCTGATTGGGTTGTAGAAGCATTTGATGCCTCAGTTAAAGGCGTAAATTTGAGAGGTTACAGAACTGACCGTAGTAACACATTTTACTATGGCCCAGAGAAAGAACGTAGACGAGAGTATGATGATGACCATTTTAAGCCAATGCAATCAGAAGTAGTGGGAATTGTTATTCAACCTAAAGATAGTAATCCTACTTTTTATAATAACAAAAGAGTAAGCTATGATGGCAGACGACTCCAAAGAATAGCAAAAGAGGTGGCAGGTAAGGATAGCAGGATATTATATTTTTTAGATATGCCACCAAGAGTTGGAGAGAAAGCAATAATTGATCGTGACAGTCCTAGAGATGCAAGAGCTGAAATATTTATTAAGCAACTAGTAGAAGGTGATTCTGTTTGGTCTGGGGCACCACCAAGCTGGGTAACTAATGCATTTGAGATTTCTCGTACACGTTTCAATTTATCAGATCTAACAGCATTCTATACAGGACCTAAAGGGGATTATAATGATTCGAAATTTGTCGGCGTTTTTTCGCATAATACTAATTTTGACTATTCTTTCCATCCCGCTCCAACTAGCATGAGGAATGAGCAAGTTGAGCAGATTGCACATAATTTGGCTGAGCGATTTAGCTTGGGTTATTCCACTACTAGAATTCCGGATCCCATAAGAGGAAGATAGAACTATATTCTCAAAAATTGGGTAAACAATTTTAAAAAATCAATAACTCATCTTATACCTCAGCAGCGCCCCTATTCCGCTGAAACAATAAAAAGACAGAAACTTTTATATAATACTTTGTATATACTAAGTAATACTATGGATACTATCAGTTTGAAGCTGGAAAATCAAATCCTAAATGAAATAGATGTAAAATTGACCAAACATAGGTATAGCACCAGAACAGAATTTATAAGAGATGCAATTAGGGAGAAGCTATCAGAGCTTGAAAAAGAAGAGATTCTCAAGAATATAGCTAGGCTAAGAGGCTCGTCCAAAAGAAAAACAACTGATGAGCAATTGCATAAAGCAGGAGAGAAAGCATTTGCAGAACTAGAGAAGAAATTTGGCCTTAAATAAATTTTTTAGGGCTGTTCGGCTCTGTAATATCCTCAATTTCTTTGAAATGATTATCTAATGTAATAAGATTAGCTTTGCTGTCTCTTGCTATCAAAGCATGCAGGGCATCATTATTGGGAATATTCCTTTTTGAGCCCAAATCTCTTGCCCTTTTCACTTGTTTTTCAGCAGCCTCTACAAAGATTAGAATACTTTTTAATGGTTTAAACATATTTTCTATTTCATATACTGTATAGCCATTCAATGATAATTCATTTATATTAATATCTGACACTATAATTTTACTATTTATGCTGGTGATTTTATTCATCAAATCATTAACCCACTGGCTTTTTGGAAAATTTGGTTCGTCCCTGTCTTCAAAGAAATCAAGCCAAATTGAAGTGTCAAAGTAATATTTTTCTGTCATTTTGAGCTATGCCTCTTCAAAGATTAAATCATTTACCAAAAGGAAAATCCAGTTCAATAACTCATCTTATACCTCAGCAGGGCCCCTATTCCGCCCAAACCGTCCAGCTTTCTGCCGCCTTCGTGCTCCGAGCTTACTATTGTGATGTCACCTTTTGCATCGTCAACTGACCTCATGATGTTGTCCACCTGATTATAGAAGTTCTGCTCCCTTGATTTTTTTATCAATGAGTCTGTAACAAGCAGATGCCTCACTGCGCCTGCAATGGCTGCATTTTCCACTTCTTTTATGCCGTAGGCAGCCATGTTCATTTTTGCGATTTCGACAAGCAGCTCCTCGACCAGATTCATCTCGGCAGCAGCCCTTTCCAGCTTCATCGCGTGCTTTACCTCGGGCCTTTTCATGACCTCGTCTATGCCGTTCTTGCCGACAGAAGAGCAGGTTGCCAGAATTATTTTCTTTTTCAGCCCATCGTCCTTAAGCTCCTTCATCATCTCTTCTTTCCAGAATGAGGGGCTTGCGGCTATGATTTGGCTTGAATTATACCTGTCCGAGTATTCCTTCAGATGTCTGATTATTGTGCCGTAAAACCCGCCTTTTGCCTGAATGTTTCGGTCTTTTTTCTCGACATCGCCTTTTACAGAGCAAAGGATTTCATAACCATATTTCTTCATCAGGGCAATCAATGCCTCTTCCCTGTCAAATACGCATACAATGATGTTTCCTGCATTTCCCGAGGAAGCTTCTTTGAGCTTGTCCAGCTGGAATTTGAGCCATTTTTCCTTGATTATTGATATAACTGAGTTTTCCTCAAGATTGAAGCTGTGGTAAGAGCCAAGAGGAATGTCATCCACTGCTTCTGCAATTGGACCCATAACCTTCAGAAGCGAAGAATCTGCCCCATACTCAACTTTCTCCACTCTGATTTTAAGGAATACAGGCTTTTTGACCGCATCAGAAGATTTTTCATCGCCTCCCCTTTCAATCTTGATTTTCCTGAAAGTCCTGCCTTTCAGGAAGTCTCCTGTATCGATGATATTGCTCAGATACCACAAATCGTCCGGGTTTTCTATTTTTATCTTGATTTCGCCTTTCTTTAAGTCTGTGTGGATTATTTTCATTTTTATATGTTAAATCAAAACATTTAAATATATTCTTGTTTAAGTTTTGACTTAAGAATAGTATAAAGAGATTTGCATGAAAAAAGCTCAATCTGGTGTCAATGCTGCAGTATTGGTTGCTATAATATCTGCATTTATAATCGTCTATATTATTTTCCTGCCGCAAAGCGAGAAAGAGAAGTTTCTTCTTAACAAGACCAAAGCAGAGGCCGGGCAGGAGGAGGAAGACAGGGTTTTATTAAGAGAGTTTCCGGGCACTTTGACAAAGGCATCAGGAGTCGAAGATGAAAAAACGCTGCCGAACGTGTTCCTGATTGAAACGACAAATGCAAAGGAATTGGCAAAAATAAACCCTTTCATCATCAGAAGCAGCATATTCGGCACCAAAAACAGGGTGGATGAGTTCAATCTTGATGATCCGCTCAATACGGACAATGCGCTGCTTACATTCACTCCAAAGAAGCACACCGGAGTTTTGAGCATAAAGCTGAATAACAACCTGATTTACGAGAATGAAATAACTGAAAACAACGTGGAGCCGATAGGGCTTGACAGCAATCTCCTTACAAAAAGGAACAGGCTGGAGTTTGAGGTATCCAAAGTCGGGCTTAAATTCTGGCAGGCTAATGAGTACAACCTTGACAATATAAGGGTGATAGGGGATATAACCGACAAAAGCAGGCAGGAGAGCCAGAATGTATTCACTCTTAAGGGCACCGAGGCCAGCAATATCGAGGAGGCCGTGCTGAAGTTCATACCTTACTGCAAAGGGGCAGGAAGCGTCGGGACGCTCGATATACTGGTGAACGGAAAGAAGATATTTTCAGCAGTGCCTGTCTGCGACGATCCCTACAGGCAGGTCATTCCAACAGGCTTGCTCAGGGAGGATGACAACAACATTGTTTTCAGGACAAACAAAGGCAGCTACAGCGTGGAGCAGATTGTCCTTAATTTCAATTTTAAGGAGGCAAAGACAAAGACCTATTATTTCGAGATAAACAGGACGCAGTTCAGGGATATAAATGAGTCGGACAAAGAGGCCATATTATCCCTAAAGTTTGCAGATGACGTTGAGGACAAGGACTTGAGGCTTGACGTCAACGGGCACTTTTCAATGATAGACGAGAGAAAAGCCGCTTTCTCAAAGAACATAAATGAAGATGTGATACAGGGAAATAATTTCGTGAGGCTGACTCCCTTGGTTGATGATGTCGATGTTGTTGAATTGAAAGTAGAGCTGGTTGATAAATAATATAAGAATTTCTGCACAATAAAATTATTATTTTTAATTCCTTGATTCCCTTTTAATGCGCTTTCTTTGCATTAGATAGTTAAGTTTTTATAGATTAAATTTGGTAATAGCATAATTCTGTTTTAAGGATACAAAATGGCTGATAAAAAAGCAAGAAGAGAAGCAAGAAGAGTTGTATGGAGCCTCAGGCAATCAGGTGTTGACGTCAGTGTTGATTATGTTGCAAGGTATATGAATGAGATAAAGGAGTTTGCTAGAAGAAAAGGAAAACAGATTTCTAATGGAGTGGCGGGAGATATAGCCCTAAGAAAACTCAAAGAAGCGCAAGAAAAAATAGAAAAAAGTAGGGAAAAAGTTCGGGGAGAGAGAACTAGATCGGAAGAAAGTCAAAGGAGAGGGAAAGGAGAGGAAAGTCAAGAGGGAGCGAGAGGAGATGAAAGCCAAGAAACTAGGAGAATAGCTAATATTCTGTCTGGCTTGAGGAATTTGGGCTCAAAGGCAAGAAGTGCCGGAGGAGACTATTTAGCCAGAGGCGGAAAGGCTGTAAGAGGGGGAGTATCCGCCGCGGCAACAGGATTTGCCGGAGCTACTGCAAAAGGCTATGAGAGAGCAAAGAGTGCTGCTAAAGAAAATGTTTTGACGCCGATTCAGGAGTATAGAGCCAAAAAAAAGCAAGATAGAGAGTATAATGAAAGGGCAGAAGACATGATGACTCCTGAGCAAAAAGAGGCTTCAGAGCAAAGAGTGGAAGTAAACAAAGCCCATGAAGAGGCCATTGAAGAAGACAGGGACAGGCAAGCAGAAGACATGATGACTCCTGAGCAGAAAAAACAATCGCAGCGAAGGGCTTTTGCATACAAAGCTTTTGGAAGAACTGGATATAGGGCAATGGCTACAGGCGGCGGTGCCATTAAAAAAGCGGGCAGCGGCGTGATGGCTGGGGGGGCTATTGCAGCAGGAGCAATAAAAAGGGCCAGCGGAGGCACATTGTTTATTCTGATAGCAATACTTGTAACACTTATTGACAACAAGATTATCCCATTTAATAAGATTCCAATAATCAGCTATATAGCAAGCTTAGTTGGGCTAAGCAGCACCTACCATGGGCTGAGGTTTGAATATTTTGCAAGTGTGGACTGGCTTGGGTTTTTAACATCCGCCATATTTTTTGGCATTGTGGCATTCTTTTATCTTTATCAGCTGGCATACGGGCGCAAGACTATCTTCTCTGTTCTAATACTGTTCGCAATCTTCGGCATTCTAAGCCAGGATATAATAATTCCGCTGAAAAGCCTTCTTCCAACAACCTCATACCTCATCATAGGCGGAGTTGTTTTCATAGCACTGGCTGCGCTTCTTATAACGAGATTCAGAGAGCAGGACGTCTTCCTTACAAAAGAAGAGATAACGATTATGCTGCTGGCATTTGTCAGCACTTTTTTATATGCCTTTAGAGGCTCGCCTTCAAATCCGATAGGGTGGATGTTTGATGAGCAGGGGTTTAATCTGCAGGCTACCCTTCACGTTTTTTTTATAGGGATTTTTGGATTTGTCTATATAAGGCCCAATGAAAATGAGAAAGGGGAGCCTTCAAAATGGCACTTATGGCTCGTTGGATTGTGGCTGATTGACTTGTTTGCGACCGGCTATTTAGAGAATACGCCATACCTTCAATTCATGCCATTCCTGGTTCTTGCAGTATCCATGTATGTCATAAATGCTGAGCAGGGCAATAAGCTTGCCTGGATTGTAATTATAATAACCCTTCTTTCCCTATTTTTTTGGCCTTCTACTGCTGAGGCTCAAACCGGCTCTGCAAGGCTGACAAGAGCAGACCCTACAGGAGGGCAGCAAGCACAATCAGTAGCTGACAAGCTTGTAGAAGCAATAAAGAGGTGGAGCGAGCAGCAGCTTGAAGTCGCAACTGGGGGCTTATACAGGGGCAGAGTTGAAGAAAACCAGTATGAAAAATTAGGCGTGTATTTAGACAAAATAAGGGCGTCTGAGCCGAAATTTTATACGGACGAGCCTGTAACTATATGGGCCACTGTCAAAGCCAAAACTTTGAGCGATGTCGCGCTTGTAAATTTCTACTGCTATAAATGGACACCTTCAAATCAAAAAATAAGGGCGAATAAGATCATACCGGAAAATCCATTTCCGATCTTTAATCTTGAGGAAAGGGATGCCGAGTGCACATTTGACCACAGGCAGGGGGATGAGCCCCAGAAATTTGAGGCGGGCACCCACGTAGTTACAATGTCAGCAGACTATAATTTTGTAACCGACGCT
Source organism: uncultured Methanosarcinales archaeon (assembly GCA_964454865.1). Lineage (GTDB taxonomy): Archaea > Nanobdellota > Nanobdellia > Woesearchaeales > GW2011-AR4 > JACOZO01. The sequence continues at coordinate 6,333 of CAYVTQ010000039.1, read as the reverse complement.
TATTTAAAGGCATATTTCATAGACAGGGACAGGTATAGGGCTATGATAAGGGAAGAGCTTGACCCATTTGAGCAGTTTGGCATTACTGACAAAAATCCTGTTGCAATATACACGAACGGGCCGGTGGAGATAGGGATGGATTTGACTCCGCTGATTCCTGTAGCAAGGACTTATGTGCCAAGCCCGGTATTAAAAATAAGCCTGAATAACAGGGGCAAGGTAATGGGGGAGGAAGGGCAGGTACTGGGAGAGTATGAGGGTACAATAAAAAATATTGTGGAGCTGATCATACTTCTGCCGAAAGGGTCTCCGATAAGCAGCCCATCTGCGGATTGCGGGGACAAGGTGTTTAATGATTATACAAAAGAAGACTGCGAGAAGGTTTCGTGCATAGATTACGTGCTGGACCCCTGCCAGAAAGTATGCGACACTATAACTGACCAGCAGGAAAAAGACATATGCATGAAAGAATGCGGGGTTTCAAAAGACAACTGCATTAATGACTGCGATACGCTCTTCCATGGCGATGGGACGGAGTATAAAGGGTATATGCTTGACACCACACAATTGAAAAAGGCAGACGAGCTGAAAGATATCCCCAGATACAAGACTTTTGCATGCAGGCTGTCTCCCCAAAACGAAGTGCTCGGCTCGACGCCGATAACCACGAGATTTGTAAGAGTCAGGGCAAGATATGACTATTCAATGCAAAAATCCGTCAATGTCCCGGTTGAGCTGGCTCCCGGATTAATAAGCCATGATATTGCAGGGATTGTGCTGGACCAGGCAAGGGCGAATGAAGTTCCAGCGCTATGGCCGGCGGCAATTGCCAAGGAAGAGAGCGACTTCAAGCATTGCTGCAGAACACCGGGAAAAAATACCAATGTTGAGGAATGTGAGTTTACAAAAGACCTGAGCTGCGGGGATGACAGAATCCTTACAGGAGACGGCGGAATGAGCGTCGGCATAATGCAGGTCAATAAAGGGCTGCACCAGGATCTTGTCAGCCAGGTATGCGCCAAAGACCAGACTTTAAATGACCTCGAATGCAACATTAAAGTAGGCATTAAGCTCCTGAAAAATAATTATAACGGCCTGGTGGAGATAGAAGGAAAAAAGAAGATACCATCTAGATTGATAGTATGCAATAGCGAGCCATACCTCTCAAAATACAAGGCATATGCGGAATGGGAGGCTGCAGTCAGGATGTATAATGGCCTGGGGTGCGCAAATGATTTTGTAGCCAGTTACGTCGAAAGGGTTAAAAACCAAGCCTGCGGCATGGTCATAGGGACAACAGACCTGGAGAATGCGCCCCCCAATTTCCGCGATGCATTGATCAATGATCCCCAGCAAAAAATTGCATGCCCGTAAAAACAAAAAAATGGATAAAACAAAATGTTTCATATTGCTGATTGCTGCCTTATTGGCCGGCTGCCAGGGCTCTTTTCAAGGCGGCGAAAGCCAGGTTTACTCGGGATTTGACGGCGTAAACCTCCAATTTCTCAGGAACACTCCCCCTTCCAGAGTTTTTGAGGATTCAACATTTCCTGTTGTGGTCAGACTGAGAAACTTAGGGGCAGGCAATATTAAAGAAGGCAACATGGGCATCTTATCACTTGGCGTAGAGACCGACTATAACCGGGCAATAGATTTGCAGGAGGTTCCCCCAAGAGTACTTAAATACTACAACAAAGATGAGATTGCAGTATTTCTTCTGGACGGAAGAAGCAACGAAAACCTAAAAGGGGATGAAGAGATAGTCTCTTACACTGTAAAAGCGAAAAAGATAGACCCGCAAAGCGAGAGAAGGACATCAACAATAATGGCGACTGCCTGCTATCCCTATACCACAACATTGAGCGCAACTGTCTGCATTGACACAGATGTGGCAGGAATTAAGCAGAAGCCAAAGGCATGCTCCGCATCGGATGTTATCTTTGACAGGGGCCAAGGCGCTCCTGTTGCAATAACAAAGATAGAGACAAGAATGCTGCCTGTAGAGATTGAATCAAAAGAAGATGCTATAGCCAACAAGATAAAGCCCCAGTTCATAATCTACATAGAAAACAGGGGCAATGGCGAAGTTATAAAGCATGACAAGATTGAGGAGATGTGCCTTGTGCGGAAAGATGAATTCGGGAATATAATAGGGGTCGAAGATAAGAACAAGCTTTACAATGTAATACTGCTCAAGGCATACTTATCGGGAGTAGAAGACGAGAACCTGCTCGAATGCGAGCCTAAGCCCATAGATGAGAATCCGGATTCCGCATATGTAAAGCTGATAAAGCGGCAGGATTTTGTAAGATGCACTGTGAAGGACCAAAATGCCGTAAGCATGGACGTGGATGCCTATTCCGCGCCCTTGAATATAAAGATGGAATATGGGTATACAGACACTATTTCTGCAAGATACACCATAGAAAAGCAGTTTAGGAGGTAGGCATTTAGAAAATTTTATATACAAACTTCTGAATTTTGCTATTATGGCAAAATATGCTCATTTTAGACTGTGCTTGATTGCTGTTCTTGCAATTGCCTTAGCCTCATCCTGCTCAGGGGGAAAAACTTTCGGAACCGGCGCAACAGGAGAGGAGATAGAAGGCACTGAAGGATTGGACTTAAGCTTTCTTCCAAATTCCCCTCCTGAAGTAATCAAAGTCTCAAAAGAGGATGCCACTTTTGGGGTGACAATGCAGGCAAGAAATGCAGGCACTTATGCCATCAACAATAAAGAGATTGAAGGATTCATATTTTTAAGCGGATATGACGCAAATATAATAAAATTTCCTGACGGCAACAGCAAGGATATGAAAGAAAAATACCTTGAAAAAGCCTCTGTATCAAATCCCAACGGGGGCACGGACTTATTTGAATTTGAAGGGAATGTTGAGGCAGACCAGCTTTTGGCTGACACATACAGCTTTAATCTTCTTGCCACCTCATGCTATAGGTATGAGACAAAAGCAAGCCCTTCAGTCTGCATTGACCCAAGCCCTTACAAGGAAGTGGAGAAGGCGTGCGCAGTTGAGAATATAGCATTAAGCTCGCAGGGAGCGCCGATTGCCGTTACAAGCGTGGAAGAGGAAGTCTTGTCAGAGAAAATCCAGTTCAGGATAACAATAAGCAATGTTGGAGGCGGAAGGGCAATTTCAACAAAGAATCCCGAGGACTGCAATCCATTCAAAAACAGGATTGACCTGAGGCAGAATATTGACATTGTTTATCTTGATGAGCCTCCGAAAATAGGCGGCAAAGACGGGACACCCCTTAAGGAATGCAGGCCAAAGAACAGCGATAATTCCATAAGGCTCATTGAAGGAGAGGGATTTATCCTATGCTCCCTTGAAAAGACTAATGATATTAAGAGCCTGAAGCAGGGATACACCACGCCATTGTTCATACAGCTTAGGTACACTTATATGCAATCGATACAGCAGCCTATAAAAGTCCTGAAGGTAGAATGACCTTAGATAACCTTAAAATCGACGCAAATCCTGAAAATGCCGGGGCCGAACTCGCCGCATTTTGAGATATTTAGGGCTTTAAATTTTTTCTTTGATTTATTGCAGGCATTCCTGATTTTATCAATAGCTGAATTGAAATTTTCTTCCTTCAGGAAATCATAGAAATGGATAAGCCCGTTTTTCCTGATGTATTTCAAAGCCAATTCGAGAAAATCCTCCCCTCCTTTCGGAAGAGGCATAAGGATTCTGTCAAATTTCCTGCTTAATTTCGGCATTATTTTTTGGGCATCGCCGCAGAATAATTTTATTTTGTTTTCTAATTTATTTTTTTTAATGTTGGCCAATGCGTATTTATGTGCAGTTGGGTTTATTTCAATGCCGTAAACTTCCCCGCATTCTGAATTCTTTGCTATTACCAACGGGTACGGGGCGCAGCCGGAGAACATGACCAAAACAGACTCGCCCTGCTGAATTAAGGAGCATATTCTTTTCCTTTCTGTGCCCATCCTCGGGGAGAAATAGACTTTTTCGACATCAAGCGTGAGGAATACATTGTTTTCCTTGTGTGTTGTTTCCTTTCTTTTTTCTCCTGCAATTATCCTGTATTTTGGAGTCCTGAATCTGCCGGAGTATTTTTTGGTTTTGCGCATTACGGCTTTTATATTATGGTAATTTTTGAGTATTGCTTTGCCGATAATTTTTTCCTTTTTTACCAGCTCTTTTGGAAAGTCCGCGAAGAGCATTATGTCGCCGACAACATCGAATGAAGAGGGGACTATGGAAATCTCTTTTTCGCCCAGGATATTTCTTAGGTAATATTTAAGGTTTTTTTTCATGTTTATATACCAAAAAAACTAAATAATTGTAAAAAATTATCTATATAACTTATATTAGCTAAAAACATTCCAATATAAAAAGCGATGTACAAAGTTAAAAAATATATTATTAAAGAAGTCAGGATTAAATACACATAGACTATATTAAATTTCAGAATCTTTCTAATATTAAGTAATAGTAATCCATTAAGATAAGATAATGTTATTATGATACCAAATCTCAAAATTACCCATAAAAAAGTATAACTAAAATAGTGATATTCAATAAAAGCAGGAGCTTGAAGATCCACTATTTGATTGTAAATATCAATTCTTTTAGTTTTGTCGAATTGGATCTCAATTTGAGTAAAGAAGTGCATCAATAAATTTTGGATTAACAATAATAATATAGGGAATACTATAGAAATTAAAGAACAAATTATTATTGATTTAGTAGTTATGTTTAATTGTTTCCATTTATAAATAATATTAATTTTTACCATTTCACTCAAAAAAACTGCCCGAGCCCTTTCTGCGACTTTTTCGCGCTTTCCTCGATTATTCTTCCTATCTGGCTTTTTACCCTTTCTTCTGAAAAGTCGTGCTTTTCTACGAGCAGCTCCATTATTTTGCCTTCGTCAGGCTTTTTCCATTTCAGATTGTAATCATCGGTAACAGGCATATTTTTAATCAAATCGAATACTTCCTGCCATGGATAATCAAAAAATTCTCTCCATTTCACTTCCTTGAAAAGAAGCTCAAAATTATTGTCGTGCTTTTTCACGAGCTTTAAGGCATTTTTAGGGCCTATCCCTTTTATGCCGCTTGGATTGAAGTCTGTGCCGACAAGCATTGCCAATGCAATGAGCTGCTCCCTTGTAATGCTGAGGTGCCTGAGGTTTTCCTCCAGAATCATCAATTCCGGCTGTATTGTCTCGTATGCCAAAGAATTGGCTTTTTTCTTTTTCCCTATCATATTGAGGTTTCTTATAATTTTTGTTGCGCCGAACAAAAGAGCATCGGCGTCATTTGTAGCCAGTGCAAATGCGTCCCCCTTCCTTACAATATAGGATGCCTGCGCTTCTGCCTCTGTCGGAGCCTGTATGACCGGCAGCCCCAATGCCCCGATCAGACTTTCTGCCTCTTCTATCATCCCGTCAGTCAATCTTGAAGTCCTTTGGGCAAATTTTTTCATTAATTCCTCGTCGCCTTTTTCCGCTGCCTTTTCGTATTCTTTCTGCGCTTCCTGCTTGATTTCCTTCCTTTTTTCCAGAGTTTTTCTCTTCAATTCGGGAGGCTCGCCGTCAAATACGAATGCCAATTTGATCTGCTTTTCCATCAGGTTTGTCACCCTGCTTATCAATCCCGCAAGATGAGAAGTTACATTGCCCTTTGAATCTGCCAGCAAAGTGCCGTCCCGCTGCCTTATTGAGCTTAGGAACTGGTAGAGCCACAAGGGAGTGTCGACAACGAGGATTTTGTTCGAGAGTTCTTCTATCTCAATAGGCTTCATTACGAGAATTTCTGTTAGTGCTACGCCCATTTTTATGAATAAAAGTGGAGAGAATTAAAAGTTTTCTATATCACTTATTCTGCTTAAAATTCTTTATCAATTCCTTCCAGTAAAAAAAGCCGATTATGGGGAATAGAAAAGATGTATATAGACCAGGATAATATACTCCTGAAATTAGCGCCTTTATGATATGCCCTAATTCAAAGACAAAAATTAGCCCGACAATTGACATAACAAGCCATGTCCACTTGCCGCCCTTAATCAATAGTGCTAGTATAGTTAGGAATATTAAGAAAGTTAAATTGAATACTACAAATATGGCCTGGGGGATGCTCTGAAAGTATTTGGCTGCAGAAATAGTGAGGCTGTCAACATTCCAAAGACCAGCCAGCGATTCTTCGGTTATATGAGCTATAAAAATAGGTATTGAGATAAGAAAAAGCCGCTTTAGCTTTTTAGAGAGCATAAATTCTAATTTGATGTATAATTCCGAAATTAATTGACACTTCTGTAGTATATAGATCATTTTTAAAGT
>CAYVTQ010000038.1:0-15183 GCA_964454865.1 uncultured Methanosarcinales archaeon | reverse complement strand
GGGTAGGTGCTTTGGAGGACGATGCCAGCAGGGCATTGCTGTCTCTTTTGGAGACAGACAGCCCAACCGCAGCAGCGAGCGCTTTTATAGTCGAGCAAGCCACTAAAGTTTATGGCAAGTTCAGGCAAATCTTAACAGATAGGGGAAGCCAGTTTACGTGCAACCATGATGGTTTTATCGATAGCAGCTCATTTGAGCAGCATTTGCAAATGGAAGATATAGAGCATATTCGGTGCAGGCCAAAACACCCACAGACTAACGGAAAAATTGAGAAGTGGTTTGACACATACGAAAGGCATCGAGATGCCTTTAATTGCAGTGAAGATTTTAGGTACTGGTATAATGCTGTTCGACCCCATACAGCGCTGAAATGGGAGATTTTAGAGACACCGACACAGGCTTTTTGGAGAAAATTTAAAAAATGAAACAAGTTGTTAAGATGTCGTCAGGAAATAATAAAAGGATAAAACATTATAAACTAGAATACTCATGTTTATTTAAACCTAATTAAAAAGAAAAAATAAAAAAGCAAGAATTTTACTTGAATTCCTGCCCTTCTTTGGCAAGTCCCCAGATGTCTTTTAGCGCTACAACAATTGTTGCAGGCACAACTACTGCCAGAATGCTGTTAAATATGCCCTGTAAATAAGGCCCCAGCACTTGGACGCTTGCCAAGGTTCCGGAAGCATTTCCAGCAAAAGTTGTTACAACTAAAGCAACAGCCACCCAAAGGAACTCTTTGGTTTCTTTGCCTGTGACATTCAAGAAACCGATTGCCAGTCCAGCTACAATAAGCAAGGAAGTAAGCCACGTTGTTGCTCCTGCCAAAGCTGGCGATGCAATGCCTAAGATAATAGCTACAACTACTCCTATTATAAAGGCATAATCACCTATCTTTTTCTCCATAAAGTTTCACCTCTTTATTCTACTCTTCTTGGAAATTTGGCTATTTAAAGTTTTCTATTCTGGCATTTGTCAAAAATATATTTTAGAATAGGCATGTTTTAGTGCTATTTATGCCTCAGAAAATGCTCTGCTTTCTCCAATAATTCCCTGGAATTTTTGTAGGTTATTCTTTCAAGCGCATCCTCATAATACAGCCACGCATATCCGATATGCTCAAGCGATATTTTTACTGATGGAGTGCCTGCTTCAGCAAGATAAAACGAGACATTTTTGTCAACCAATAGTTTCTCAGTGTTTTTGTATTTATAGTTTATTGCCTGCTTGAATCCGTCAAGAAGGTTTATATGGGCAATTCCAGTCTCCTCTACTATCTCCCTTTTTACTGTTTCAATCTCTTCCTCCCCCTTTTCCTGATTGCCTTTTGGGAAATCCCAGTGCCCTGCTTCATAGTGCAGCAGCAAATAGAGGATTCTGCCCTTTTCTTTTCTGAACAAAACTGCGCCGCATGATTTTTCTTTGAGCATTTATTCCTTCAACGTCTCCTTAATGGCTTTGTAGACTTCAGGATATTTGTCAGTATCCAAAAGCTTGGTGTGCAGATAGCTTCCAAAGCTGCACGGCTCTTTGGCTTTCACAACAAATGGCTTTGCATTAGGCATTATGGCATGGTCCAGCAGCACAATCCCGTCTCCGTCCTTGCCGTCCATTTCGCATCCGGAGCCTGCAATGATATATATTTTGACATTGGAAGGCTGCCTTGCAGGATCGTTTAATACATTGATGAACAGGCTGTTCTCCTGCATATCCCTGCACTCAAGGTCCTCCCCTATGATGCCGCAGACATCCCTTACGTTTCCAACAATGCCTTTATTTGGGGTTCCGGTCATAATCAGCTTGTAAACGGAAGCATCGCCAAATATTTGCATATATCTTCTTGCCACTAATCCGCCCATTGAGTTTGCGATTATGTTTGCTTTGGGCTTGCCGGTGCGCCGCTTCACGGATTCCACTATATCCTTAAGCCTCACTGCATAGGTGTCTATTGTCTCGCTTTTTGTAGGCACTACAACATATTTTTCTCCTTTCTTGAAGGCATCATAATAATAGCTGACTTTAACAGTAACAGGCCTTCCTGAAATGCCCCATTCTCCTTCTTTGACATCTTCCCTTATATTGTATAATGACAGGATGCCGGCATTGATATATCCGTCTTCCTGCAATTTATGCTGGACCTTGTTATACGCATCCAAAGAATATTCAACAGAGCTGTCGCCTGAAACAGCATGCCCATGGAGCAGTATTATAGGGAAAGAGCTGGGATCATTTCTGCACGATTCGTCACTGCAGCAGGGATTGCATTCGCCGAAAACGCAGCATATTGGGGGATTGTCAGACAGCTCTGTAACTATCTGGGATGAAATGTTGTACGTGGAATTTGCCGGAACTGCCCTATACTCATAGCTGTAAAGCTTGGGCAGCGCCGGAACTCCGGTATTGGCGCATGTCCTGTTGAGGTATATATCGGTTTTTTCAGCAGGGCTTAACGCAGATAAATGATAAAGAGTCAGGTTCAGCATTTCAAAATTAGGGTTGGGAATGAAGCCCGATGCTCTTTTAGGCGGCAAAATGGATGAGTAGGAGCCGACAATAAAAGGATCAGATAAGTTTTGATTTTTGATTTCTAACAAAGAGTCAAAGTAAGAGTTGTCCCTTGCTGTTGTCAGGTTGTCAAGGCGGGATGCAATATACTCCTTAAATTCAGCAGAATTTGGAAAAGTAATATTTTTTTCCTTTATTCTTATTATTGAATTTTCTTTTGACGCGGCAAATTCTTTCGCAGCCTCCTTCAATTTACCGCAGACGTTGCCTAAAATTTCAGGCTCGGCAAGCTTTTTGCCTGAATAAAGCAATCCTGCCCTCTTCAAAACCGGCTCGACAGTAATGGCATCGCTGCAGTTTCTTATCAGGCAAAGCAGGTCTTTTTCAGACTTTAATAGATGCTCGCCATCCAGAACAGCAGGAAGCGACAGGTTGTTTATGATTTCAAGCTGCTTTTTCTGTCTTGACAGCAGCTCCTCAGCTTTCCCCTCCAGTTCGCCATAGTCCTTGAATGCCTTGTCCTTCAGGGCGATGATTAATACATTAAATTCATCCGAAATGCCGGCTGCTTCATCAAGTATGCTATGGCTTTTCAGTATCGGCGTTTTGCTCAAATAATTTATTTTGTCATAATTATCGGAATACTCCCTTGCGAGCATAACGACAGAATTATGCTTTATTATTGTGCTGTTAAGCTCTGCCTGAAGCAGACCTATTTCAGATTTTGCCGCATTAAGGCTGTCAAAAAAGCTTTCGTTGAACAGCTTGTTTAATTCCACATAATCCTGGCTTGCCCAGACGCCCCTTAAGTTCTCAGCAGATATTGCAAGCTGGTCAAACTTGTCATTGAGGGCTATTTTTCTTGGTGTCAAATTGCCAAAATTTACGTCAGCGGCTGCATCGAACATTCTCTGGTTCAATTCCTGCAGCGCCCTGTCCGCTTCAGCAAGCCCTGCAAGGAACTTTGTGACATTTCCTTTGAGGGTTTCCTTAAGCCCCTTCTGCATCTCTGAGAGCTCGTAATTGACTATCACTAATGAAGACCTGAATACCTCTCCGCCTTGCTTCTCTGCAGGGCAGAAAAATGTCCTTTTATTCTTGCACATCACCTCAAAATTGTACAGGTCCTGCCCTGTCCCGAATTTGTTGACCGAAATTTCATAGCTTTTTGGCTTCATTTCAGTATTTGATATGTTAAATTCGCCCGTATCCAAGACAATTTTCTGGCTGTTATCTATAAACTTGTAGATGCACGATGCCGTGCAAAACTGCGGATTTTCCGCAGAGATACCAAATGAAACTTTCTCTTTTTCGCCGTAATGCAGGCTTAGGGATTTCTCACCGGGGCTGACATAAACTATAAGCCCTTTGTCCAGGATAAACCTTGACTGCGTCCATAGCCTTATCCCGAACAAAACACCTATCACTAATAATAAGGCTATAACTCCGGCGATTGCAAGATTTTTGTTCCTTTTAAAGAATCCCTTATTTTTTTTATCATCAGAATGCTGCATAATATGATTTATTTTGATTTCAGGTTAAATAGTTTTCTAAATAGAGTTTGCCCGCATGTAAATTGCCAGCGGGCTGGCAGTTTCATAAGCGGCTTAGTGTGGTAAGGCATAGGCAATAAATCCCGCCCGCCGTGAATTGGCGGGCGGACAAATTCAACTGATTGTCAAGAATTATTAATAAAAAATTGTTCTCGTAATTTTTATACTATTCCTTATACTGATTTATCTCCACCAGAAAAGTCTCAGGACCCATCATCTTTATTTCCGCCGACAAATCCCTGTTCCAGTTTTGGGTCAGCTCTTTTGGAAACCTGAAGAAGAAGGCTTTGCCATCGAAGTTCATCCTCCTCCTGATTGATATCAGCTTTTCATCCAATAGCCTTTCCATAAGCCAGAATTTCTCCATTTTCCTTGCCTGGCTTTCATCGAGGTATTCCTTGCTGCATGAGCTGCACCGCCAGACATCATAGCTGTATTCAAGCCCGTTGTACGAGATTTTTTTAGCCTCTTTCCTGGCAGGCCCGGAGCAGCACTTGAACTGTTTTTGATTTTCTTTCCTGATTAGCCTTGTGCCCGGCTTATTGTTCTGCTTTTCTCCATACTCAAATATTGTTGTTTGCGCCATTTGTTGCATACACTTGCTGCATTTTTTAAATAAAATTTCCCAAAATTCGTACTATTAAGAGTACAATGAAAAGTACCTTTTGTATATAAAACTTTCTTTTTTAATATACCAGTATACAAAAACGTAACATTTATATATAAGTATAGCCATAAAAATTCAGTTTTTGGTAATCAAACTACTCAAAAACTATAAAAACAAAATTTTGAAAAAATAAGAGGTGGAAAAATGGCTATGGATTTTTTTGTGGAAAGTGCAATGAAAGGGGCAGTCCAGCCCGCTGCTGAATCGAATGTTGGGCATGCTAACATCAAGGTAATCGGCTGCGGTGGAGCGGGCAGCAATATGGTAAGCTGGCTCTATAAAAAAGGGATACGGGGAGCTGAAATAGTCGCCTGCAATACGGACAAGCAGCATTTGGAAATAACAGAGTCTGACAAGAGGTTTTTGATAGGAAAGGAACTCACGAGAGGATTGGGTTGCGGCGGTTTTCCGGAGAAAGGGACCAAGGCTGCAGAAGAGAATATCAATGATATCAAGGATGTTTTAAAGGGATCAGACATGGTTTTTGTATGCGCGGGAATGGGAGGCGGAACAGGAACAGGCTCCGCTCCGGTTGTTGCGCAGGTTGCAAAAGACGCAGGCGCAATCGTTATCGGGACAGTAACAATGCCTTTCAAGATTGAAAGGGCAAGGATTGACAAGGCAGAATTTGGGCTGCAGCAGCTGAGGAATGTTTCGGATACAGTAATCGTTATCGACAACAACAGGCTGGTGCATATCGCAGGCAATCTGCCGGTGCAGCAGGCTTTTGCAGTTGCAAACGAGCTTGTTTCAACAATGATAAGAGGGATAGTCGAGACAATAGCAATACCATCGCTTGTCAACCTGGACTATGCTGACGTTAAGGCTATAATGCAGGACGGCGGAGTGGCTGCTATCGGCGTAGGAGTTTCTGACACGACGAACAGGGTCGAGGAGGCTGTAAAGGGCGCTTTGAGCAATCCTTTGCTTGAGATAAGCTATAAGGGAGCGACAGGCGCATTGATCCATGTTGAAGGCGGGCCTGACATGACACTTGATGAGGTCAGCAGGATCGGCGAGCTTGTGACAGAAAGCCTTGATGACGATGCAAACGTCATCTGGGGCGCAAGAGTCTCTGAGGCAATGAAGGGCAAGGTTGCTGTAATGACTATCATTACAGGAGTAAGCTCACCTTGGATACTCGGCAAGGCTGACAAGAAGACAAGGTCAAAAGAAGCCAAGAGAATCAGCGACGAGCTGGGAATTGATTACTTCACGGAGTAAATCTATTCTTATTTTTTTGTTTTAATTAAATTTATCTTTGGAGGTAACAAAGAATGGTTATATTATTTTCAAGTAAAAATTATTTATGTCCAATAAATGTTGCCGCTACTGGGATAATTGAAATTGTTTTCAATGCTAATGGGAAAGGGATAGTAAAAGTAAATATGGATAAGAAAGCTGTTGAGGAGTTTGCCCGTGAGGCTAAGAAGCCGGTAACCGAAGCAATAAAGCTTTTAACAGAACACAAGCTAAAGGTTTCATTGGCATTTGAATAATATCTTTAGTTAGAAAAATCCAATTAAAAATAAGAGTAATCCAAATATAAAAAGGTGATTATTATGCAAGTAGACGGCGAGAAGATTGTAAAAAAGATGGTTTATGAGATTGCGGAAAGCAACGAGAGAATTCTCAACGATAAAAACATTGAAAATTTCAAGAGGATTGTTCCGGTCCTTATGGAGAAAGGCATTGAAAATGTCAACTTGTCCATGTTTGACGAGGGCACTAAAACCGAGCTTTTTAATGCTCTGGGAGAAGAATACCTGAGAAAAGGAAACCTTAATGATTCTATCAAGTCATTTGTGCTGGCTGGCAACAGCAGCAGGCTGGTTGAAGTCGGCCTGCATTACGAGCAGGTCGGGCTGTTCAGCAACGCGATTGACACTTACAGGCTGGCAAACGCAAAAGACTATCTGCTGAAAGTGGCAAACAAATGCCTTGACAACAGCCATTTCTCAGATGCGATTAAGGCATTCAGGCTGCTGGAAGATACGGCAGGCCTGAACAAGATCGGCGATGAATGCGTCAAGAAGGGCAAATGGGATTATGCTATAGAGATATTTAATGTCACAAGCAACAAAAGCAAGCTTGTTGAAGTCGGCGATACCTGCATGCAGGAAAAGCAGTTTGGCTATGCTGCAAAAGCCTATGAGATGGCAGGAGACAAGCAGAGGCTTAACAAGCTTGGTGATGCGAGCCTGAGGGAAGGATTATTGGCAACTGCGCTGAAAGTTTATGCCCTGTCAGGCAATGAGATGATGGTAACTTTCATCAAAGAGAATTTTGGCAGTAAGATTTCATTGTAGGGGCTAAAAATGGAAGAAAACAGCCCAATGCTCCAGAGAAAGCTTGAAATACTTTTAGAGATGCAGGCAAAGAAGTTTGATGCAGAGCTTTCAAGCCTGAAGCAGCATATTGTCTCGCTGAACAATGAGATATCTTCTCTTAAAGGCCAGGTATCAAGAATGCAGTTTTCCCCGCAGCAGAATATTCCTCAGCAGGCTCAAAGGGCTGCTGTTGAAGTCCAGTATCCTTCTCAGGAAGCGCCTAAAAAGAGAGTGGAGATTATAGACTGCAGGCCTGATAATGAAAGGAAAGGGGAGTTTGTCAGCGGCTCTGCGAAAAACACGGAGCCGATAAGGCCGAGATACGGAGACTACACTTCCCAGGACGTAAGCATCGACAAGTTTTTCTATTACGGGAATAAGAGGTAAAAATAATTTATTTTTCTTTTATTGGATTTTGGCTGGATATACATGCATATACTGCTGATTTTTTATGATCAACAAAAACATTTATAATTAAGTCCTGTTTTTAGAGGCCTTTTCAGGGGGTAAAAAAATGTACTATAAAACACCATGTGTGCTTAAGTTTAATTTGGATTTTGGAGCTGATGGAAGGGTTTCGGCAAACCCCACTGTATTATACGCCCTTGTCGATAGCAATGGAAAAGGCAATGATGGTATTTCTATAATTTGTGAAGGGGCATTGCCGGAAGAATGCGGCCATAATGTTGGTGAAGGGCTGAAGCATGATGTTTATATTCAAGACTTATTAATGTTTGATGGAAAAGTAAGTTCTCCAAGATTTGTAAGAACCGGCGAAATTCCCCTGCATTTGGATTACCATCCTACGCCAGCTTTGCATAAGCCAATTGTATTCAATGAATTAAGTCCGGATGAACAAGCTCGTTTTACAGAATCTCTTGAGCAGATGGTTGGACAGAAGTTGGCAGATCCTGCTGAATTAAGGCATACTGGCTAATCCACCATAAACATCTTGTTGTCCCTTCCAACATCAAAAAGCCCTATTCTTGCCCCAATGTCAAGGAAGGCATGGGCATATACGACTGCGCCAAAGGCATTGACCAAATCTTCTTTTTTATGGAAATATTGGGCGTCGGAGTAGTATCTTTTTGCCAAATCAAGAATGTCCTCCGCTTCTTTTTTTCTGGATTGCACTATTTTGATTTTCTGAAGGGCATTTCCGGTAAGTCCGATATATTTATTAAGTTTATTAGCAAGTTCATTATCCATCCCCAAAGACATCAGCCGGTATTTTAAAAATGTTTAGCTTTCAAAAAAGATGGCCAACGATCAATCGCGTATGAGAGAGCAAAGCAGCAGGGATACTGAGTATGCCATAAATTCTACGCTTCAATTATTTGGTGTAGGAGAGGAAGAATTAAAACTGATAGGAATTAGCATTGACGACATTGTTTTTAATAAGGAGGAGATAGATAAGATAGATTTTGCAGGAAAGAGAGAGTTAATGAATGAGGATTATATCAAAGCAATGAGGCTTAGAACTCTTGCAGGCATATGTTACGCCGTCATATGTTATAATGCATTAGCCGCACTCTCGCTTAATAGCGCCCAAAAGTCGGCTTATTATTCTTACAAAAACAATGGTGCAGAGCAGTTCGAAAGAAGGGCCATTTTGACAGAAATGTGCATTGAAGCCTATAAAACCATATTAAGGGATAAACCTTCAGCAGATTTTTTAGGAGGCGTTGCTAATGTATACCTACATATAGGTTGGGCATATGCCTACGCTGCTGAAAGCCAGTTCCATCTTCAGAATTTAAAAACGCCAAAAAAGCTGGATAAGGCAAGATACTTTTGGAGCATGGCAGGAGAATATTTTAGTATGGGAAATATTGAGCCTATGGATAATCCAATATATAGGAGCCTGCATCATGTGTTTAATCTTGCATTGGAATTATCAAATAAAAAAGAGATGTAAAAAAAGGCATATCTCTATAAATGCCCTCTCAGCTCCTTACCTTTCTCGATAGCTATGTCGACCATTTTATCGATTTCAGCTTTTGTAAGGGGGGCATCGCCTCCTTTCTGCAGGGCGCACAAAGTGCCGTCTTCCAGCGATGTGACAGTAAGCCTTGCATCAGTCGCCTTTTCCTCCTCTGAATCAGGGTCGACAATAAGGCTGCCTCCTATTTTCATCACTGTAATCGCTATAGGAAGGTTGTTCAGCTTCAATTTCTTGTCGGTCTTTTCCTTATAGTCTACGTTCTCGCCGTCATACTTTGGGTATCTTGCTGTCTTCAGGGCAGCCAGGGCAGCAAGGGCAGCAGCATCAAGCAGATTGCCTGCATCATTTACTGATATGACATCAATAAGGAGAATCCACACTTTCTTCCCTTCTTCCACGCACAGGCTCTTGAAGTCAATGCACTTGCTTTCCCTGATTCCCCTGTCAACAACCCTTGCCAGCTCAACTGCCTGTATTCCGGGAGGCCCAAGCTCAAATTCAGGATTGGACATAGGCAGCAGCTCAGCTCCTACAATTATGGTGCCTTCGTCAGGATTGTCAGAATATGGCTCGCCTACTTCCATTTTTACTCCTGCAATCACTTCTGTATCTCCTATTTTAACCCTTGCAGAGCCTTCTGCAGTGCTGATAAAATTGTATTGTATCTCCACAGGCTTCCTGAAATCAAACGGCTTTCTGCCGTCAAGCCTCAAGTCTGACTTCAGCAGCTTCAATATCGATTTTTTTAGTTCTCCGTACATTTTACTTCACTTCCACTTTGTATTTTTCTTTTAATGCCTTTTTTTGGATTTCATATATCTTCATGCACGCCTTTTTAGCCAAGTCAAGCGCTTTTGAAAGCTCTTCTTTCTTCACTTTGCCGTCCATCTGCAGCAAAGTTATCTGGTTCAGGTTGGGCGTCATCGCAACCGGAATGTCTGCAACGTCCCCTTCAGGATAGCTTTCTTCAGAATAGTCAAGATCGACAAGAAGCTTCCCGTCAACCTTGCCAACTGAAACCGCCGCCACCAGGTCTTTCATCAGCAATCCAGCATCTGCCAATGCCATTGAGGCGGCGCATATGCCAGCGCATCTTGAGCCGGCTTCTGTCTGCGGCAGCTCAATAAAAACATCAACTACTGAGTTGGGATATTCATTCAGGTCAAGAACCGGCAGCAATGCCTTTTCCGTGACATATGAGATTTCCTTTGATCTCCTTGAGCCGCCTGGCTTTACCCTCTCGTTGCTGCTTGAGAAAGGCATCATATTATAGTTGCACCTCAAAATGCCTTTCTGAGGATCCTGCAAAAACTTGGGATGCAGGTTCCTTGGGCCATACACTGCAGCATACGCCCATGTGTTGCCTATCTTGAAATAAGCCGAGCCGTCAGCTCTCTTGATTATTCCAACCTTTGCTTCTATATGCCTTGTTTCCTCAAAGCTCCTATTGTCCAGCCTTTTTGAATATGCCATTTTATTCCGCCTCTCCCTTTCCTAAGTATTCCTTTATCTTGTCTGTCAGGCCCGAAAGATGGCTTTCCTTTTCTATCTTTCTTATAGTCTGGATTGCCTTCAATTCCTGCTCCGGCTCGCCGTCCAGCCAGATCAAGCCGTTCTGGCCTACAGTGATATTGCATTTGGTCTCCTGCTTTATCATTGAAACCATGCTGCCCTGCTTGCCTATTATTCTGGGCACTTTATTTGAATCGACTTCTATAATTCTGCCGCCTTTTAGCTTCCTTAATCCCGGGCCTTTCATTGTGACATCTATAAGCTTCTGGCTTGTCACATTAAAAATCTGGCACACAATATACTCGCCCAAATCAAAGTACTGCGTCAAATCAGCCCCTCTCTGCACAAAATCAGATGTGCCGTCTTTCATTGACAGCATTGCAGAATAGGCTGAATTTGTTTCCAGCCTCCACCCTGAAAAGCCAACATCAATAACCTTGCATATTATTGTGTCTCCTCTCCTTGGAGTGTATCTTCCGGACAGGGGAATAAGCTTTATTGTCCTCCCGTCTATGGAAGCAAGGCCGAGCCTGCCCGCCATTATTTTGTCTGCTGCCCTGTATGTTCCCATGCCCGGCAGCACATCCATCCCTACAGCGAGCGTTTCGCCGGGAACTGATATTTCCTTTTCCTTTATTTTAATCTCTGACATCTTTAATCACCGTTTGTTGTTTGTTTTTTATTTGGTTTTCAGCAATTTGCATTCAACATTGCCGCTTGTTAATTTGTTCAATTTATCATAAAATTCGCTTTCCAGCCCGCCGGGAATTTCAACAACAGCATTCCAGTAGCCGTTGTCCTGCCACTCCTCCCTAAGTATTGTGCCGTAGCTCTTTATGGCTGAGTAGCATTTGGGCGCATACGCCGGCGAAATCTTCACAGCCAGCTCCTTTACCTCAAATCTTATAGGGAGTATCGGCTTTAATGATTTTAAGGCATCCTGGACCTGCTCCTGCACCGGCTTGTACTCGTCAAAATGGAATTTTGCCTCTTTCAGGGCATTCTCAAGCCTTACAGGGGGATGGGGGGTATGCGTTTTCGGGTCAACGCCGTTCCTGTGGATTATATCAATGATCTGCTTTTTTTTCTGCTCCCTTATCTTCTCCCTGTGCTCCTGCGTAACCTGTATTTCCCCTTTTTTTATTATCTGCCTTGCAACTTCCTCTGTCTCGGAAGTTCCTAAAATCTGCTTCATTGCAGCCTCAGACGCTGCAATGCCTTTTTTTGCGTCCGCGAATATTTTCATCGCAGCAAGGACATTCCTTATTTCAATGTCTTTTCCTTCCCGCAATGCAAGCGCATTATCGCAGTCAACCAGTATCTCAAAATGCTGGCCGTGCGTCTTCAGCCTTGCAATGACTGCCTTATCCACCGTTACCATTTAATCTCGCGCCCCTATTTTTTACTTTTTTGCAGGCTTTGCATCAACTTTTATGTCTCCGGATATCTTATCAAGCTTTGCCCTTGAAAATTTAGTGAACGCCTTTTTTGCAGTTTCTATGTAAACAGCCTCTACCCTGTCAATGCTGTAGTTCTGCCCCAGCACTCTTTTCAGGGCTTTGATTGACAGCTTCAGGCCTTCCTCTATTGTCGATTTTGGATCATACTCCTTGTGGAGGATTTCCTCGACTTCCACTTCGCCCTCGCCAATCGCAGTGGCCTTGTACTGGAAAAAAACTCCGGTCGGGTCGGTCTCAAACAGCTTTGGGGTCTTGTCATCAATCCCTGCCACCAAGACTGAAACGCCAAAGGGCCTTAATCCGCCGCTTTGGGTGCAAATCTGCATCAGGTCGCACATTTCCTTCACAATTGTCAAAGTGTCTATGTCTGAGTCGAATGTCACCCTGTGCTGCTGCGCCCTTAATTGCGCCCTGTCTATAAGGACACGGGCATCGCTTAAAATGCCGGATGCGGCTGCTCCGATATGATCATCAATCTGCCATATTTTCTCGACGCTCTCAGTCACAATGAGGCTGTCGACAATCCTCTTATCAGCAACAAGCAAAACCCCGTCAGAGCAGATCATTCCTATTGTTGTAGAGCCCTGCCTCACAGTCTTTTTTGCGTATTCAACCTGAAGCAGTCTTCCGTCAGGGCTGAACATCGTTATCGCCCTGTCATAACCCATTAGCTGATGCGGCATCGGTTGCATTTTTTAGTTCACCTCATTTATACATTTTTTATTAATAATCATATTCGCTTAAAAAATGCAACTCCCGAACAAAGTGAGGACAGTTGCATTTTTTAGTTCACCTCATTTATACATTTTTTATTAATAATTATTTTAATTATTCATCAAATACTTATTCTGGGCTTTTTTCAGTATTCCCGAAACGCCGACACTTCTTATTATAACTTCTTCATTGTCGACCTTGTCAATGAACATCAAAGCAGTCCTCAAATTGTCAACGTGCTTGTGAGCCACCCTGATCAGCCCTTTATCGTTTATCCATTTGTCCTTTAGTATAATGATTCCAGCCTTTGCAACGCCCAATTGCCCGAGCACTTTCAAAGCAGCTGACATAATAGCTTTTTGAAGGGACTCAAAACTTACCTTGTTTTTTGATATTACTTCATACGCAAGGTACCTTTTCTTTTCCCTTAAACTCGGCAAAATAGGCTTTATCTTTTGTTTAGCCATTTATGCTTCAAACCTCTTATTTATGAGAAGATAGCTTTTAACCTTCGTTTTCTTCTCTCTCCAACACTAAGAATGACAATATCGTATTTAAATGTTGCGTTTTTTAAAAATTTTCTTGCAAAAATTTAAAACAAGGCTGGTTTCCCTGCCATTATGCCATTGGAAGCGTCATGGGGGAATACTAAATTTGGAGAAACCGTTAAAGGGTTAGGATTCACTAAAGCAGCTCTTGGAAGAGAATTGGATAGAAGCAGGAGTGATTTAGAATATTGGTTTAGAACCAAAAATACAGATTTGAGGTTTGTTCTTGAATTGGCAAATTATTTTGGAAGAATACCTATAGTCTTTTTTGATAATAATGAACGTCCTGTTTTGAGCATAGACGATATTGCATTGGACCCTGCTTATCTTATTCCGTATGTGAATAGAGTGTTGCCTGTTGTTGGAGCAAGACACAATTATCGGACAAAAGTAAAGCATATCGAGGAACTTGCAGAACAGAGAGAATTAAAGCCGCACTATTTGATGCAGAGAGATTTGCTTCAAAGATATTCATAAAATTTATATTAATCTGCATTAACTTTTCATTAAATCCAGAATCTCCTCTTTTTTCTCACCAACAACCTCTTCAGAATCCGCCTCGAGATTCAGCCTCAATAGCGGCTCAGTGTTGGAAGCCCTTACATTAAACCGCCAGCCCTCAAATTCCATTGTGATGCCGTCCAACTTTGATATTTTCTTTGCATTATCCTTATATTTTAATTCTATCTCCATTAGTTTTTTATCTTTATTCTCAACTTTAACGCTGGTTTCGGGAATTGTAAAGTATTTCTGGAACTCTTTTGCAATGTGTGAGAGTGCAGAGCCGCTCCGCGAAACAATCTCAGCTATTATCAGGGAAGTTATCATGCCGCTGTCAGCCCTGTAATTATCCCTATAGTAATAATGCGCGGAATGCTCGCCTGCAAAGATTGCTTTTGTCCTTCTCATTGTATCTTTGATAAAAGAATGCCCCACTCTTTCAATTACAGGAATTCCGCCGTATTTCCTGATTGTCTCAGGAACAATATTGGAGCATACAAGATTGTAAATCACTTTCTGCTTGGGATGCTTCAGAAGCATATTTTTTGCTATCATTGAGGTTATCACGGAGCTGTTTACTGCGCTGCCGCTTTCATCGACAAAAAAGATCCTGTCAGCATCTCCGTCAAAAGCAATGCCAAAGTCACATTTTTCTTTTGCAACAATTTTCTGCAGGTCGGCAAGATTTTCCGGCTTTGAGGGATCGGCAGGATGGTTTGGAAAGCTGCCGTCAAGCTCAAAATACAATGGGACAATTTTTACAGGCAGCCCTTTGTAGACAATAGGGATTATTTTGCCAGCCATGCCGTTGCCGGCATCGACAGCAACTTTCAGTTCTTTAATTTCCTTGGAATCAATGAATCTTCTGACATGCCTTGAATAATCTCCGAGAATATTTTTTTTTATTATTTTTGCTTTTTTCTTAGATCCAATAAATTTGTTTTTTTCAATGATGCTTTTTATTGCTCTTAACCCAGTGTCCTCATTTATTGGAACCGCATCTGCCTTTGTGAGCTTCATGCCGTTGTATTCCGGCGGATTGTGGGATGCCGTGAACATGGCAGAGGGCCTGTTCATGAGGCCGGAGGCAAAATACACCGCATCGGTGCATACTTGCCCGATATCGATTATGTTTGCCCCTGCTGAAACTGCCCCTTTAATGAATGCCCTTGACAGCTTTGGGGAGGAAATGCGCATGTCACAGCCGACAATTGCTTCTCTGCACTTCAGGAAAGAAACAAATGCCCTGCCAATTTTTTCCGCAATTTCTTCCGTAAATTCAGAGCCATAGACTCCCCTTATGTCGTATGCCTTGAAGATTTTGTCCAATTGAAGTTGCATTTGGGAATTTTATTCTTGGAATTTTATAAAGATTGTGTTTTAAAGTTATCGGTGTATAATTCCGAAATTAATTGACACTTCTGTAGTATATAGATCATTTTTAAAGT
>CAYVTQ010000037.1:0-15525 GCA_964454865.1 uncultured Methanosarcinales archaeon | reverse complement strand
TAGATTCGATGCTAGTAGACTTACTTAATTTTTATATTACTAAATAAAAAACCTACAAGCCGATAGTTCTGCAAAAGTCCATTAATGCGACAAATGATATAAAATTATGACAAGTCCACTAAAAGCGACAAAGCCAAAACCTTGACTCTGTCGCATTGACGTCAGACATAACCAATCATAGTCGCAGATAATCACCACTAATAACATATCGTCAGAGTGCTCGTGAGGCGACAACTTACTGGTGTGTAGGCTTTTATATACTCTTTGAATTGTGTAAATGTCTAAATTGATTCTTGAAAGACCTTAGTGTATGTTCTACAATATTTTGTTTACCTATATCTAATAAAACATGTTGTGCAATTGAATAAATTAAATCGGGACGTCTTAATATCTTATCAATTGCTTCTTCTAAAAGTTTATTCAATTTTATTGGTCTTGAACTATAATTTATTAAAGCGTACAAATCACAAGCATCTTTATTTTCCTTATCCGCTTTATCACGAGCAAATATAGCATGGCACTTTAATGTAATCAAAGTATCAATATCTGCTAAACTAAAATCCTCTATCATTACTATCTTCATGTCTTTAAGAGGTTCAAGAGTCCAACATTCAAGATTTTTTGTTTCTTGGTCACAAAAAAGATCTAAAAATATATAGATTAAATTAAAAATCTCTTCTTTTTTTGCTTCTTCTTGAGTAAGGAAATGACTAGTCTCCCTATTATAAATTTTTTCCCATCTAAACTTATAACCATTTTTCATAAAGCCCATTTCTTTAATTAGCTCAAGAAAGTCTTTTTCTTTGTCATGTTTAAAGCAAATATCAATATCTCTTGAACCCATATAATCTCTTCCAAATGCCCGGCGATAAGTTTGATTGACATAAAAAAATGATGCCCATCCGCCAATAAGTGCTATTATTATATTCCCATCCTTACATTGTTTAGTAAGGTCTCTAAGTAAATTTTTAGATATATCCACTTCAATTGGGTCGTACATTTTAGTAGTACCTATCTAATACTTCCATCGCGGCTTCTTCCCCACGTCCGCCATATGAAAAAAGGTCCGCATATAATTGAGGTATAGAAACTACCATAACATCTCTTACTTCCCAAACTCCTTCAAAATAATCTTCATCTACCACCAAACATATTACATTTCCATCTTTTTCCGTTGGCAGCATATTTTCATCTCTAAATAAAGTTTGCCATTTTTTAATATCGTTTCTAAGAATATAAAGGAATGTATCCGAAGGTGCTACATACGGACTAACATGTTCTGTTGCTGAAAATAACGTAAATGCATAAGATAATTTCTCAAGTCGTGCTTTATTTGTTATTTTCAACATAACATATTGTGGTCTTTCAGCAGCTACAAATTCTAACTTTTCAATTTCCCTTATTGAATATGTATAGCCCCAAGCTGTCATTAACCTAACAGGGTCAACCACTTTTATTCCCCTGCGCATATCAACATATCCACTTTTTTTAAGACGCAAAACTAATCGTGCCGCCATGGCTGGTGTTACTTTTGTTTTTTTAGCCAGTGCAGACAATTGTAAATTTGGTTTTTTTTCAAATGAGTTGACTAATAATACTCTTATAATTGTGTTTAGTTTTTCGGGTATTAACATTTTATTATCCTATACAACTTTTTACATTAATAACTAGAGTTATACTGTACTATGTACTATTATACTATACTTTAAATAGTATACTATACTACTATTAAAACCTTACTATTTATTGAAAAAAAGCCCACTAAAAGCAGCAAACCCTTCTCCCAAAAAATAAATAAGTATAAATATAAGTTAAAAAATAAGTATTTATATAATCTACCACATAAATCTTTAAATATAAGTATAAATATAAGTTAAAAAATAAGTATAATGAAAGAGATAAGAAGAAGATTATACAAAAGGGGAAGCAGCTATGAGACGACAATACCTATGCCGCTGTTGCTTCTTCTTGACGGGAATAAAAAGTACAATGTGGTGTTTTCTTATGATGATAATGCCAACAAATGGCATATACAGTTTGAACAAAGAGGTGAATAGCTAATGCCAAGCAATACGTATGAAGAGATGATAGATGTCCTCAACTATCAGGAATTGATGAGGCTGAAGACAGACCTTGACAGCGGCGGGATAAGCACAAAAAGGCTGCTGGAGGAAAAAATCAAGAGGCGGTTGAGGGAGCATGAGAAGACATGCGCGACATGCTCGAATTTCCTTAACTACTACAGCAAAAGCAACTATACTCTTCTTTTAGGCCCTGATGACGCCAAAAGGAGGGCATCATTCTGCGGGATTGACTGCCTTGAGTATTTCATACTGAAGCTGAAAGACGCGGCAGCCCATAAGAACGAGGAGAGCATAGACACTGCCAGCAATGTCAATCGAAACCTATAAAAACCACCTTTCCAATTTTAATGCAAAAGGGGTTGGTTGTAAGCTATGCATTTTTCCAAAAAGGCAAGTGATGTACTTCTAGAGCTGAATAGCAGCGACAGCGGCCTGGCAGATGAGGAAGCAAGAAAAAGGCTTGGGCAGTATGGGCTGAACGAGATAAAGGAAGAGAAAAAGATTTCCCCGCTTAAGATTTTTATTTCCCAGTTCAAGAGCGTTGTAGTGTGGATTCTGATTGCCGCAACAGTCATTTCCGCTGTTCTGGAGGAGTATGTTGATTCTGTGGTCATAGCCATTATCCTGATTTTAATTGCTGTCCTCGGCTTTATCCAGGAGTACAAGGCGGAAAAGGCTATTGATGCGCTGAAAAAGCTTGCCTCCCTGAAGGCGACAGTCAAAAGGGGCGGGCAGAAAATGGAGATTGACTCAAAGGAGATCGTCCCCGGTGATATACTGATTCTGGAAACAGGAGACAAAGTTCCTGCTGATGCAAGGGTGATAAAATCCTTCAATCTTGAGTCCCAGGAAGCCGCGCTGACAGGGGAATCTCTTCCAATCAAAAAAATAACTGATGCATTGCCGGACAAGACTGTGCTTGCAGACAGGAAAAATATGGTGTATTCCGGAACAATCATCACAAGCGGCAGGGGAGAGGCTGTTGTGGCCGGAACAGGAATGCAGACAGAGATAGGAAGAATAGCTGCATTGATACAGGAAGTAGAGCAGGAAGAAACTCCATTGCAGAAAAAGCTGGACCAGCTTGGAAAATGGCTTGGCGCTGTGACTTTGATAATTGCGGCAATAGTTTTTGCCGCCGGCATTATGAAAGGCGGCAAAGTCCTTGAATTCCTTATAGTGGCAGTAAGCCTTGCTGTTGCCGCAGTTCCTGAAGGGCTGCCTGCAGTAGTCACAATATCGCTGGCCATAGGCACCACAAGAATGCTGAAAAGGCACGCGCTGATAAGAAAGCTGCCCAGCGTTGAGACACTGGGCTCAACAACAGTGATATGCACGGATAAGACAGGAACGCTTACAGTCAACCAGATGACAGTAAAAAAGATGTTTGTCAGCGGCAAAGTCATTGATGTCTCTGGCTCCGGCTACGAGCCAAAGGGGGAATTCACATCTAACGGAAAAAAAGTTGACAGCAGGGAAATAGAGCTTCTGCTCATAACAGGAGCCTTAAACAATGATGCGGCCTTAAAGGAAGGAAAGGTGATTGGCGATCCCACAGAGGGGGCGCTGATTGTAAGCGCCGCAAAAGCCGGATTTTTGCAGGATGACCTGATTGAGCAGTTTCCAAGAGTGGAGGAGATAGGGTTTACTTCTGAAAGGAAGATGATGACGACAATTCACAAAGTGGGCGGCAAGCAGGTGGCTTATTCAAAAGGCGCCCCCGACATCCTGATAAGCAAATGCTCCCATATTTTAATCGGCAACAAAATGAAGAAGCTGGACAGGAAAGACAAGGACATAATACTGCAGATGAACAAGGAGTTTGCGGGCCAGGCGTTAAGGGTTTTGGGGTTTGCGTACAATCCAAAGCCGTCCAAGAGCCCTGAAAAAGGCATGGTTTTCATCGGGCTGCAGGGCATGATAGATCCCCCAAGAGAAGAGGTAAAGCTGGCGATAGAGAAGTGCAAGAAGGCAGGAATAAAGATAATAATGATAACAGGAGATCATGAGATCACGGCAAAGGCAGTTGCCAAAGAGATTGGCCTCGAGGGAGAATCGATGAGCGGCCAGCAATTGCAGGAAGCCAAGGATCTTGATAAGGTAGTGGAAAAAATCTCGATTTTTGCAAGGGTAAATCCCGAGCACAAGATAAAGATTGTCGACGCATTGAAGAAAAAAGGGCATATTGTAGCCATGACAGGGGATGGCGTAAACGACGCTCCTGCATTAAAGAAGGCGGACATAGGGATTGCAATGGGCATAACCGGGACAGACGTGTCAAAGGAAGCGTCGTCAATGATCCTTACGGATGACAATTTTGCGTCCATTGTAAATGCAGTTGAGGAAGGAAGGGGCATTTATGACAACATAAAGAAATATGTTTACTACCTGCTGTCCTCAAATTTAGGGGAAGTCCTTACAATATTCACAGCGATAATGCTCGGCATGCCCCTCCCAGTCATTGCCATAATGATTCTGTGGATTAATCTTGTGACAGACGGCGCCCCTGCACTGGCATTGAGCATTGACCCTTACGATCCGAGCCTTATGGAGCGGCAGCCAAGAAATCCCAAAGAAAGGATAATCACCCCGTTTATGCAGGTTCAGATGCTTATAGGAGGCATTGTCATGATGCTCGGCACTCTGCTGGTGTTCAGGAAGTATGACGGCAGCAATATAGCGCATGCTCAGACAATGGCATTTACCACTTTGATGATGTTCCAGATGTTCAATGTCCTGAATGCAAGGTCGGAAAGAAGCTCGATTTTCAAGGTTGGATTTTTCAGGAACAAATGGCTTGTATTGGCAATACTCTCGTCTGTCCTGCTCCAGCTGGCAGTCATCTACACGCCATTGAGCAGGTTCTTCAGGACAGTTGAGCTTGGAGCGATGGATTGGGCTGTCGCAGTCTTTGTCTCATTAAGCATACTCATTGTCATGGAAGTGTTCAAGGCAGTTGCGAGGAGTGTGAGTATTAAAAGCGTAAAGAAAGGGCAAAGTTATTAAAAATTAGTTTAGAAAAAATAAGTTTCAAAAATAAAGGCTTTTTTTGGATTTCTAATTGGGTATGATTCATTCCGTTGCTTCGCAACCAAATTTCACTCGGCGGAATTTTTACCGGCATTAAAATTCCGCCTCGAATTTATTATTGGCGATAGACAGCTTCAGAAATCTAAACAATTACTTAAAAAGCTATATAATCCCTGCTCTTCTCAGCAGCATGGTCAAAACAGCAGCCAGCAGGACAACAGCCATTGCAGTGAATATATCTCCTTTCTTCTTGTCCTTTGAATAGGTTATTCCCCCTGCTGCCATGATTCCCAATGCCATGACTGACCATTTGGCAAAATCTGATATGCCGGTGTAGAAAACATAGGCTACAACAAGTGAAACAGGGGCAGAAATCTTCAGTATGATCTCCCAATTGTATTCATGCTCTTCCATTTTTTCTTCGATTTTTGCGCTAAGAACTATTAATTATCAAACTAGGCAATGACAGTCCCCTTAAAATTCTTATTATCAAGGCATTTGCCAAGATTATCCAAATTCCTTCCGATAATCACCGCTCTCAATTTAAGCTTCTCAGCCTCTTTTGCCGCAATAGGGTCGAAAGGGGCATTTAATCCGGCAGTCCATTTGCTGCCTATAATTTTCCTGAAATCCTTCCATGAAATGCTTTCTATAGGCTTCGCATCGCTGTATTTTCTCGGGTCTTTGCCATAAACATAGTCTATATTGCTCATATTGACAACTTCCTTTGCTTTAAGCTGCTTCGCCAGCAGAACGGCATCGTAGTCAGTGCTCCAGCCGGGCTTCCATCCTGCGGCTATAACAATGCTTTTCTTGAAATTTATTTTTTCAGTCGGATTTACAACAATGGGATCCTGAGTATTTTTTCCAAAAATATAACGCAATAAAAGAGCATTTAGCCTTGTCGCGTAAATGCCAATCCAGTCCAGTTCCTCATTGTCAGCTGCCATTAATTCGGAGGCAGCCTCCTGGTATTTTCTTGCCGTCTTTCCGCCGCCGCAGATTATTACGAATTTGTCGCCTTTTTTGGCTCGGCGCTCTATAATTTCCTTGAATTGCCTGAGAAATATGGTGTCTATCCCATCCGGAGCTATCAATGATCCTCCTAATGAGATTATCGTTGCTTTTGGCATTATCTGACAATTTTGTTTTTAGTATTTATATTTTGCCTATTAACCGGTGATTTTTGCATCTTTACCCGCTGCCAATCCCGATCAGGCTGACTCCTAAAATAATGAAAGCAATCCCCATCCATTTTATCCTGTTCATCTTTTCCCCAAGAAATTTGACGCTGAGTATGCTGATCCATATGTAGCTCAGCGAGACAAAAGGGTAAAGGACAGACAGCTCCCCCCCTTTCAGCGCGGGAATAAACAGCAGTGTGCCGAGGGCGTACAGCGCAACGCCGCCGAAAAGGCTGTAGTTTGTCATCAGCGAGCTTATCTGCGAAAGCCTTTTTGCGGATGCTTTCTTCAGCAGTATCGGCCCAAATGCCCCCACCAAAGTTGCTGAGATGACAAGCAGTATAGCCCACAATTCAGTCGCCATTTATACCGTCCCCTGCAGCGCTTCCTCTTTCTGCCTGCTGCCAAAGCCGATGAGCACTATTCCCAGCACAATTCCTCCTATTCCAAGCCATTTGAGGGGATTCATTGACTCATTGAGGAAAAAAACAGAAAGGAAGCTGACCCATATGTAGCCTGTCGCGATGATTGGGTACAGTACGGACAGGTCCCCTCCCCTGAAAGAGACAATCATCAGAGTGCCTCCGATAATATATAACAGCATGCCACCTAGTATATAATAACTTGAAGTTATGTCAAGAAGGCTAAAAGACCTGATTGAATTTATCCCCAGCTTATAGAATAGCTGTGCTGTCGAAGTCAGCAGTGTCGTGAAAATAAGAGTCAGGACAGCCCACAGTTTGGTTTGCATGCATCCATTATTTTAAGTTTATATAAATAATTTTGTATTTGCCAAAGTAGCGTTCAAAATGCAGGTTAGCAGCCTTACCACCTCGGGTGGTGCCGAAAAGCTAATCAAGGCTGTCTGTTGCTTTTCGAGCAGGGCGAGCCCATTTGCCTTACACATAAAAAGAGGTCAGGGGGTTGCCCCATACGGGGCTTGACCGATACTGCACTATGGGAAATACTGGGCGAGAAGCTGCTAACCCTTGCGAAGCAAGATTTTGAACGCTGCCTATTTTACACCCATTCACTTCAAGAATATCTCAACGAACTGGCTGTAGGCAGGCCTTGTCACGAACACTCCTACGGTGACTCCTATTATAGTTGTCAGGGCAAACCCTTTAAGCAGCCCTGCTCCGGCAAATAGAAGAGGCAGCATTGCCACAGTCAGGGTGAAATAAGACAGGAATATGATCATGAATGCCCTTTTGATTTTTTCCCTCCAGTTATAGGCTGATGAAGTCTCTCCCCTCAAAGTTTCGTCTGTTATGACAATCTGGTCATCCACTCCTGTCCCGATTGCCGCAAGGATTCCGGCAATGGCAGCCATGTCAATATTCCAGCCGATAAATGCGGCCACCCCGAGCAGTATAATAATTTCAGACAGCATAGTTATTAATATTGGAATCGCAATCATAATCTTCCTGTATCTTATAGTTAGGATGATTGTGACAGACAGTATGGCAAGCAGGGACATTATTATTGCATTCCTGACAAACCCTCCTCCAAGCAGAGGGGAAATGGAATCGGTTTTGAGTATGCTAAGCTTTATGGGCAAAGATCCTGTTATGAGGATTGTCTGCATCTTTTTCATGTCTGACAGCGCATTCAGCACAGCCTGCTGCTGGTTTGCGCCGGAGGCTCCGCCTGAAATAGAGATTTGCGTCGCGGGCTTGCCCTTCAGGTCAGAGGCAATTCTTAGCTCATTTGATTTCACGTCATCAAGGTAGAACTCAATAGGCGTGTCAAGATATTTCTGCCTGCCGGTATCTTCCGGATTAATCCCCAGGTCCTTCGTGGCATCTGCAAATCTTTCTGCCGCTTCCTGGGAGATAGTTATAGAAAAGGAGTATGAGCACGATTGCGCGACGCACGGCGTTGTCGTTTCTATTCCGGCGCAGTCAGCCGACCTGCAGACAAATTTAATGTCATTTCCGCCCTTAAACACTGTCTTGTTTCCGACCTTAGCTTCAAATTTTCCCTGCTTTGCCAGCAAATCCTTTATCTCCTCCTGCGTTGCTCCTGCAATTTCCACGATAATATACTGGCGGTCGGACAAATCACTTGCTGACCTGACAACAATGTCGCTTAGGCCGTATACATTGAGCCTTTCCTTCATATTGTCGACCAATACCTGCATATCAACAGGAGAAATTCTCTGCTCAGGCTGCAGGACTACCCTGGTTCCGCCCTGCATATCCAATCCCTTTCTTATGTTTGTCTTTGGGGCATCGAATACGCTCAGCCCGATATCTTCAGTGCCTATTTTCCTCTTTGCTGTTTTTGGGACGGAGATTTTTTTAGTTATGGTCTTGTTGAAAATAGTTTCAGTGCCGTTAATTATTTCTTTGGCTTCAGCAGTTTCTTCTATTGTCTTCTCTTCTGTCTCATTAAGCTGGACTGTCTCATATTTTTCCCTTGTCTTCAGCCTGTAAAGCCCCTTGTTTGTCTTTACCTGCACAGATATATTAGGCGGCAGCGAGCTTACGGCCCGGTAATATTGATCAGCATTATCGACAGGGGCATTGTTTATGGAAAGTATTACCTCCCTGCTCATTGGAAGCGTCGTGGGCTTGGGCAGCGGGATGCCTGCTTCGCTAGCGGAGCTGTTGACTGCAACGCTTCTTATGGCAACTCCCTTGGCATAAGGGTTTGGATTGATAAGAACGGCAGACAGCACTATCAGAACTGTCAAAAGTATTATCTTCCAATTGGTTATTAGCTGCCTTAATTTTGGGTTCATTTTATTGCCCGGTCATTTTCTTTTCTTTTCTTTCAAGATAAATCCTCAGTAAGCCGACATTCTGTATCCACGTGAATATTATGTCAGCTGCAAGCCCGATAAGCAGTATGAGCATTATCTGCTTGATCACGCCTGACTGGGTAATAAGTATCGCAACGCCGATTGCTACAATTGCAGTTATGGTTTCTGTCATTCCTGTCTTTATAGAGCTTAATATCTTGTCCATCAGCGTCCCTTCTTTTCTTTTAAGCACCCTGACTGTAAGCAGAATGTCAGTGTCGATTGAATAGCCGATAAGCATTAAAAAGCCTGCAATGCCTGCAGTTCCGATTTTAATGCCAAGCAGGTTTATGACTGCCAGCGCCACAGCCATGTCTGAAAAAGCGGCCAGTATAATTGCAACGCTTGGTATGAACGTCCTGAAATAGATGAACACAACCATGCCCATAAAAAGAAATGCCACAAGCACAATCTTTATGGATTCATTGAAAAAGCTCTCGCCCAATGAAGATCCTATTGTTTCCATGCCATACTGCATATCATTCAAATCTGCCTTGATAAACCGCCCTATTGAAGACAGCAGAAGCTCAGTCTGCTCCCTGTTGTTGCCGTCAATATCCGCTTCGATGATAAATCCCTCATAATTGCCAAGATTCCTCAATCCCCTGACTACTATATCATTATCAGGCAATTTTCCAGCTAAATAATCCCTGAGCTGCTCATGGCTGATTTCCTGATGCGTAGGTATTGTAAGGATCACGCCTCCTTTCAGGGAAACATCGCGGTCGAAGATGTAGCCAGTTGTAAAATACTTGTATCCAATCAGAGACAGGGATATGATAAGCAGGGCAAAAGGAACTATCATAAGCTGCCTGTATCTCTTGTCATAGATTTCCAGCAATTTTGAAGGCTTTTTCTCTTCTTCCATTGAATCCTCTCCGTAATTAAGGAAATTGATTGTTTAATAAACATTACGCTAAAACAGGCTTCCCTGAAAATGCAGTTGCCGTCTTTATTGCGAGGTTCTAATGTTAAACATAAAGCCGACAAAGGGGATGCTCCATGCGGGAAACCAACGAAGTTGGTGCCGAAAATCTAATCAGGGTTGTCTGTCGATTTTCGAGCATGTCAGTTATCCTCTTCAATTTTACAACCGAGCCCGACGGCAACCTCAAAGAGATTTTCAGGGAAGCCGCTAAAACAGGGTTATTTAATGCACGCCTTCACAAACCCGTAAAACAAAGGCGAAGGATTTCCCATTCTGGACTTAAATTCCGGATGCGCCTGCGTTCCCACAAAAAATGGATGGCTGGGCAGCTCAATGTATTCCATAAGTTTAGTGCCGTCTTCTCTCTCATAATATCCCGAGAATACCATGCCTTTGGCCTCGAGCTGCTGGATGTATTTTGGATTTACCTCGTACCTGTGCCTGTGCCTCTCAAGCACTGTTTCGCTGCCTTTCGGAATGATTCCCAGCCTGAATTCCTGATTTGGCTCTTTGGCAAGCTCAGCTATCCTTTGCTGATCGTCCTTCAATCTTCCTGTCTCTTCATATAACTTTAAGATTTTTGTTTTGTCCTTTAAGACAGCAGCGTAAGCTCCAAGGCGCATTGTGCCGCCATACATTCCTTTCTCTATTATTTCTTTTTGAGTAGGCTGGACATCTATTACAGGTGCGCTTGTCTTTGGGTTTATTTCTGTGGTATGGGCATCCTTCAGGCTGCAGACATTTCTCGCAAATTCCACAATTGCCAGCTGCATCCCGTAGCACAATCCCAGATAAGGAATCTTATTTTCCCTTGCGTAATTCGCCGCCATTATCTTGCCTTCAACTCCCGAACTGCCGAAGCCTCCCGGCACTATAATGCCATTGTAATTTTTCAGAATATTCACTGCATTCTTGTCTTTTTCAAACATCTTGGAGTCAAGCCAGTTTATCTCAACGCCTGCATTAAGCTCTGCGCCTGCATGAATCAAAGAATGGTTTATGCTGACATAAGAATCAGCCAAAGCAAAATCTCCTATATCCACGTATTTTCCGACAATTGCGATCTTCACCTTTGTTTTAGGATTCCTAATCTTCTCCACTAATTTTTTCCAGGCTTCCCAGTTCGGCTCTTTCTTTGACTTCATGCCGAACTCTTTCAGTATTTTCTCCCCCAGTTTCTCCTTTTCCAGATCAAGCGGAATCTGGTAGACCGTGTCGATGTCAGGCTCTGAAATGACGTGCTCGGAGACAATGTTTGCATAGGTCTCGATTTTTTTCTTCCTTACAATATCTAACGGTTTTTTTGCCCTGCATATTATAAAATCCGGGAAAATGCCTGACTCAGAAAGCAGCCTTATTGCCTGCTGCGTCGGCTTTGTCTTCATCTCCTCGATGTGGCTCGGGATGGGAAGATATGTTATAAGCACATACTTCATGTTTTTCTCTCCCATCTCTCTTTCAAGGCTTTTCATTGCAAACAGGAACGGGATGTTTTCGTAATCGCCGATCGTGCCGCCTATCTCTATAACAACAAAATCAAAATCATCAGAAGCATCCTTAATCCTGTTTTTTATCTCCTCAGGTATATGCGGGATGAACTGGACAGTCTCTCCCAGATATTTTCCTGCGCGCTCCCTGTCAATCACCGCCTTGTAGATCTGCCCTGTTGTGAGGTTGTTTTTTCTGGGAATGTCCATATCCATGAATCTCTCGTAATTCCCCAAATCCTGGTCAATCTCGCCGCCGTCATCAGTGACCCATACCTCGCCATGCTCAGTCGGCCTTAGAGTGCCTGCGTCATAATTAATGTAGGGGTCAATCTTCACTGCAGTTACTTTGTAGCCGTGCTC
Source organism: uncultured Methanosarcinales archaeon (assembly GCA_964454865.1). GTDB lineage: Archaea > Nanobdellota > Nanobdellia > Woesearchaeales > GW2011-AR4 > JACOZO01. Next base: position 3,643 of record CAYVTQ010000037.1, on the reverse strand, counting down.
CTTGAGAATTTTTGCAATGGAAGCGGTTGTAACACCTTTTCCGACACCGGACATTACACCGCCGGCTACAACAATGTATTTAGGCATGGAGCAAGACACCTCTTAGAAATTTAGAATTGGCAAATCCCAATAAATTTTGAAGTTGCATCTAAGACAAATCTTGCAGGTTTTATTTATAGGTTTTGGATTTGAGAATAAGCTGGAATTGTTTTCAATATTGAAATTTATTATGTATTATTAAAATAATTTTAAATAATGATGCGGTTTTCTGAAAAAAATGCACTCTTCCTATTCCCTCATGCAATATTTTATGGCAATTTGGAGCCAAATAGTTCCTGCAAACCACATTACGTTATCTGAGCGCCTGAAGCAGCTTGGAATAAAAGATGAATCAAGATTTTTAAATGCCGTAAATGGAGCAAGATTCTTTCAAAGAAAAAATAGCCCCAATTATGAAGTTTCTCCTGGAAATATTATCAGGGCGTTGTCATGGAATGTGAATTATAGAAGTGAAACTAGAAAGGTCATAGAGATATTGCACAAACCCTTGATACGCGTAAAGCCCCCTGACATAGCAGAGCCGGATATTATTCTGTTGCAGGAAGTCAAGCCTGAAGGCGATGGCATAAACAGTATTCTTCATGAAATTGAAAAAAGCGGCAGGTTTGATTACGTCTACGGCACTGAATCCTTTAAATTAAATGGAGAGGCAAATCCAATACAAATTGGAAATGCTGTTCTAAGCAGATATGGCATTTCAGATTATAAAATCCTGAGGCTTAACTCTGATGGGTTTTTATGCAATCCGCGCTATAAGGAAGGAGAGCTTGGAAACGGCCTTGCTGTCAGGGCAGTGGTGGAGATAAGGGGGAAGAAATACGCAGTATATTCTGCTCATCTGGAATTATATATAACTCCAGAACAAAGAAGATTACAGCTAAAGAAAATTTTTGACGATGCGAATAGTCTTGAACTGCCTGCTATAATCGGCGGCGATTTCAATTTTCTTATTGAAGGAAGAAGCGGCAAGACAAGCAGATTCATAAAGAAGCAGGGCTTTGACGACCCTTTCGGGGTGAGTAAAGAATCAACAATAAATGACGGGCTTACAGCGATCGCCCATGCTTTCCTGCCCAGCGGCGGCGCATTGGACAGGATGCTTTCAAGAGGAATAATGCTTAGAAATCACAGAGTGCTTAACAGTAACAAGGCAAGCGACCATTATCAAATATTTGCAGAATATTTTCTTTTATAGAGCTATAGCGAAATCAGAGTAAGGTTTTTAAGACAAGAATCATTCTAATAGGGAAGCATGGACGATAATTTCACAATTTCAAGATTTGAAAACAGGAAAGGGATTATTCTGGAAAGCGGTGCAGAGCAGTCAATCTACGATGCTCTTGTTCTTTACACCTTTTTCAGAAGAAACAGGGGGAAAAATCTCCATGTTCTTGCAGATGAAATAAGGGAAGATTCAATAGAGGAAGTTATAGGCCGCATTGAGTCTGATAAAATGCCGGGAATCGCGTTTAATAGGGCAAATTTTGTTGATTATTTCAGGCAGCTCAGCAGGGAGATTGCGCAAGGGTCTACGGGGCGCAAGATAGTCGATAGGCATTTTGATGGCACGGGATTCAATCCAATTCCCCCAGCAGGCATTGTCTCCATGTCAAGGGAAGGAAGGCATTTGTTTGAAATTCATCCAGGGGATCATAATTACTCATTTGAAGAGGCTATTGCCCAATTGCTTCAAAAAGAAAGGGCGCTTGTTGATGCAGGGTTTGAAGTCGTGGTTGGGCCCATAAACTGCGAGCCTATAAGAATTGACCCCTATAGATTAGCGGGCAATTTTAGGTTCAGCAAGTATGATTTCCGTGACATCCTCCAGAAAATCAGAGTGAACGGATTTGTTAAGGAATTAATATTTGACAATACTGGACATTCACATTATGGCAGATTTTTTTATAGCGGCGCTAAGCTTGGGCTAACTGCAGGCTTGAGTGCAAAGGACAGGCAAGACAATGAAAAGCCGCTTACATTTAGGCTTGATGAAGACGGAAGGCACATAATCCCCTGCAGTTTCAGGGTTTTTAATGGAGGTCAAGCCGGGCAAGATGTCTATCTTCATCTAACAGTCAAAATAGGGCTTCCAAAAAACAAAAAAGGAGATAGTTACACAAGACAGCCGAGAGCAGTAGCAGAAGAGGACATTAAGTGTATTTTGGGTGCAGGAGACAGCATATTCTACTTATTTAAGTCCTATTTCCTAAGTCCTAATGCTGAAAAGCAGTTAATAAGCCCACACGTTTATCCTTAGAACAATAAAAACAAAAGCCCGTTATCTTCTCACTCCTGCACGTACTCAAATCCCATTGCCAATGCCAGTTCAGCTTTCTTCAGCTCTTTCCCAAGGTAAGCTGCATGGTCCATAACCTTGAACCAGCTCTTCTTGTGCTGCTCGTCATATTTGAAAATTGCAACGTACAAATCCTGCGCCCTTTTGCCCCTGAACTCCTTTAGAATCACATGCTTGTAGTCGCAGACTGCAGCGCCTATTTCATGGGTATCCCAGTAAATCTTGATTAAAGTATAGCAGCCGTCATCGTTCCTGTGGTCTTTGTAGTCATCATACGGCTTTGCATGTATCACTTCAAAGTCATCCGCTACATTCTTGCCCTTTACCCACGCTGGCTTGTCCATTGGCATTTTAGTATTGTGTTCTTATAAATTAGTATTTCCTTCCTCAATAACAGGCTTCTGAAACGAGGCGACTGCTTCATCTATTGTTGTGTAGGCTGGAAAAGACTTGTCCAGTCTTGTTAATACAACAGGCATTTTAGGCTCTTTTTGCAGCTCTGCAAGCCTTAAATGTCCTCCTCTTTTTTTTATTTCAAGCCCTACAGCTCCAATAGTGCCTATTCCTGCAGAACCTATAAATTCCACTTCACTTAAATCAAGAACTATCCTATAATTTCCATCAGTGACTTGATCAAGATATGATAGTAAATCACGTCCAAAATTTGGTGAGTGATTTTCATCTAATCTATTATATTTAACTCTTAAAACCCTAACACCGCGTTCATATTTTACTTCTTCCAACATCTCATCTGTTATTTTGTACATTAAAACGCCTTACTCTTCAATTATCCAAGATAAAAGCTATCTATATTTAAAGTTTTTTTATTTTAAATGAACAAACTTCAATTTAATGAAGCATAAGAAAATTTATAATTGGATCGTTATATACTGATTTAAATGAAGCTCATAGCCGACCTCCAAATCCATTCCCGCTACAGCAGAGCCACGAGCACAGCATTGACTCTTCCGAACATTGAGAAATGGGCCAGGATAAAAGGATTGAATCTTCTTGGCACAGGCGATTTTACGCATCCAAAATGGCTTGCAGAGCTGAAAGAATACCTGACAGAGGACGGCTCCGGAATCCTTACTTCCAAAACCGGATTCAAGTTTGTGCTGCAGGGTGAAATCTCAAACATCTACACTCAGGATGGGAAAGGAAGGAGAGTCCACACATTATTATTGGCAAAGGACTTTGGCACAGTACAGCAGATAAATGAAAGATTGCTAAAAAAAGGAAGGCTTGATTATGACGGAAGGCCGATTTTTGGATTCACCTGCATTG
>CAYVTQ010000036.1:0-15867 GCA_964454865.1 uncultured Methanosarcinales archaeon | reverse complement strand
CAGCATCATGAATTGGCAACAACCGGGCATAAGGAAGTTGCAATGAAGAAATCTTCTAAAGATGAAAATGTACCTAAGCCGAAAGCTGCTGCAAAGGCTAAGAAAAAGATAGATTAATTTTTAGATAATTTTTTCTTTTTAATCTCTTCAAACAACTCCGTCAAATTCATCTCAAAAGCGCACACAGGCATCTCCAAGCCGAAGTTTGAGAGCACTTGTGGTGAAATCTCCCCCAAATAAGCGACTTTCCTGCCGTTAACAATTGCCCTGCCAGCTCTTCCTGGAATGAATGAGCCGTGCTCCACTTCCTCAATTTCATACTTCAGCCCAAAAGATGCAAAAATCCTGGCCAGCGCCTGCCTCGCTTCTGTGTAATTTGCAGTTTCGTGGGAGCTTGCAATTGCAATTCTGCTGTATTCAAAGATATCGCTGCCCTTCCTGACGTTAACAAGCCCTTCCTCAAATATTTTTTGTGGAAATGAAACGTGTTTGTTCTTTGACAGAAGATCCGTCAGATTGGGAATTATCCAGCTTCTTACGCAAGAGTAAGTTTCTGACATAAATTCCTGGATCTCTATAGTGCCTGTATCTTCTATATTCATTTTGTTGTATAGCAGATTCTTGTTTGAAAGAATTGGGCTCATTGCCTCCTGATATCCAAGCCCGACCAATATCTCCCTTATTTTTCCAATAAACTTTACCAGTTCAGAGGTCTCCCCTATTGTAAAAGTAGATAAGGACTTGCCTTCAATCTTGTCATAGCCATAAATTATCCCTATGTCCTCTGCAACATCCCTGAAATGCATTATATCTGCCCTATAAGGAGGGATCTCAATTTTCGAGTTTTTCAGCGAATACTGCGCCTTTTCCAGAAGAATTTTGAGTCCGTTTTGATTCAGGTCAAGCCCGAACAGGCTTTTGACTGCATTTTTATCCAGCTCGACGGTTTCTCTTGCCAATCTCGGAAAAACCGCGCTTTTCTTGGGGTGCTTCACATTTACAGAGTATACTGTGAATCCTCTTTCAAACAGGGCATAAGCAAAAATGTTGATGATGATGCTTATATGCTCTTCATCAGTTCCAGTAACCTCCAAAAACAGGCTGTCATCTCCAATCTCCATTTTTCCGGTGAAATTGGAATTTATTATTGGCGGAAAGCTTAAAACTTCATTGATCTCATCAACCAAAATAGGATATTTGCTGCAGTCCCTCAATATCGGGCCGTATTCCTTGCCTTTCGGGTGCTGGGCTATTATCTGCAGAAGATTAAGCTTTTTTTCAGATTCTAGCGGGACAAAAGCAACTGACTCTGGCTCGACTGCCTTGTAGTGTATAGGAAATTTTATCCTCTTATAGGAATAGAGCCCTATAGAAGCTTTCTGCCTTTTCCTACCATAGTTATCGGCAAGCTTTTCCTGAAGCTGTATCATCTGTTTCAGAAGATAATCGTCGATTGCCCTGCCTTTCGCAACAAAGCCCGCTATAAACGGCCTTACATCAGCGACATTCTTATCAGCCAAAATCTCGTAATTCCCTTTCTCAATTTTTATCGGCGGAATCCCTTTCACAATGCCGAGATAATTTTTAATGAATCTCGCAAAACCCTCAACGCTCCACAGATAAGGCAGGTTGGTGTCGCCAAAGTCAATCTTTACCTCGTCAGAATCCTTGTCATAGGTGTCGATATCTCCCTTGCACAGATGCGCGCATTCCTGCACTTTCTCAATTCCTAATTTCTTTCCAACTAAATTTTCCAAGTCATTCAATGAAAAGGTTATTGTCGGCATTTTTGTTTTATTTTAATTATTTTTAGTGAATAATTTTTGTTGTTTTATTGGAATTTTAAACAACGTTTCAGTTTATTGTTTGTGACTAAATTATCGTTTCCGCATTCCTCAAAAACTCCAAATCATGGCTGAATAGCTGCCTGATGTCATTTATTCCTAATTTGAACATTGCAAGCCTGTCCAGGCCAACGCCCCATGCGATTACAGGAACGTCTTTCCCTACCAAAGGCTTGACCAGCTCGGGCCTGAAAATTCCGCTTCCTGCCAGCTCTATCCAACCCATTTCAGGATGCTTTGCCTGCAGTTCGGCGCTTGGCTCTGTGAAAGGAAAATAGCTTGGCTTGATTCTTATTGTCTCTGTTTCAGCAAATTCCTCTGCAAACATCTTCAGCAATCCCTTCAGATGCTGAAAATTTATACCTTCTTCAATAATAAATCCGCCAACTTGGTTGAAATCAGGCAGATGCGTTGCATCTATTACATCATATCTGAAGCATCTTGCCATCTGGAAATATTTTCCAGGTATTTTAAGGTCTTTTGAAGCTAATGTCCTTGCAGAGATTGAGGTGTCGTGCGTCCTCAAAATGTGCCTCCTTGTTCTTTCAGCATCAAATTTATATCTCCACCCCTTGCTTCCAGTTCCAAAGCCGCTTTCGTGGGCATTTTTCACGTTCTCAACTTTGTCTTTTGGCAAATCTTTAGAATGCTTCGGCTCTTTTATGTAATATCCTTGATGAATGTCTCGCGCCGAGTGAAACTGAGGCATGAACAATGCATCCATGTTCCAAAAATCAGTCTCTACAGCAGGGCCAAACATTTCTTTGAATCCCAATGAAAGGAATTTTACCCTCACTTCATCCAAAAATGCCCTGTAATGCTGCTTTCTTCCTGCAAAGACAGAAGGGACATTAACTTTTACATCATATCTCCTGAATTTTTTGCCTACCCACGAATTGTCTTTAAGCATTGAAGAAGACAATTTTTCTACCATGTCTCCTCTTATTTCGAGTTTTGCCAGCTTTTTGCCAAGATCTGTCAGCTCGGCCTTGGTTGTTTTAAGTTTCTCTATCCTGACTATTTTCTTTCTTTTGAGCAGGTTATCGAGAGCGAACTTCTGCTCGTCTTTGATAGACTCCAAAATGACTGGAAATTTATTTTTAAGGAAATTTTCCTCAATAAATCCTTTTGCAAGAAGATTTTTCCCTTGAGGAGTTATTGAAATGGCCAGTTCTTTGCCTTTCTCAATATCTATTGCTGCCTTGGATTTCAAAGTGCCAAGGCATATTGCCAACTCCTCTTGAGATAGTTTGGCCTTTTTTCGTATCTCTGAGATGGGGGTTTTTCCCCCTATTGCAAGCAAAAATCTTTTCTCAGGCAGCCCGGATTTTGAATAGGCAACTCCATTCTCATCAAGAGCAACAATTTCTGCAGATTCTTCAGCCAGTTTGACGATGCCTTTATTCTGCAGCCACTGCAAAGCCCGCATTGCCTCAACTTCCTGCAGCCCGGACGATTCTGCAAGTTCCTTCATAGTATTATATCTGTTAAGAAGAGGAAAGACTTTCCTTTCAAACGGGTGCAATGATTCTGCCAGTTTCTGCAGTTCCATAGGCTACAAAGAAACATACCTTTATTTAAATATTATCAAGAATTCTCAGCCGATATTTAGTTGTTCCTGGCTTATGTAATGGGCGATTAAGTCGCATACTTCTTCAGGGCTCATGTTGGAGGTGTCAATTGCATAATCAGCAGCCATCTTATACTTAACCTCCCTTTCGGCAATCACTTTCTCAATGTATCCTTTAACGGACATGTTCTTCTGCATGGATTCTATGTCTTCTTTTTTGATCCTTGATGCTATAGTTCTGGAATCTGCTGTCAGGAGTATCACCAGCCCGTTTTTCTTGATATTGACGACATTTTCATTTCTCATTACTATCCCGCCGCCAGCATCAATAATGCAATCGTCCAGCGAGCACATGTCATCAAGGACTGTGCACTCCATCTCTCTAAACTTGTCCCATCCATGCTTTTTTACGTACTTGGAGATGGTAAGCTTTGTCCGCTTCTTGATTTCATCGTCAGTAGAAAGGATTTTTTTCTGGAGTTTCCGGGAGAGAAGATTCCCTACAGTTGTCTTTCCGGTACCCTTATATCCTATCAGGGTGATGTTCATTTTTGCTTTTTCTTTGGAACTTTTTCCCAGTCTTCCAGAAATTTTTTGATTCCGGAATCGGTCAAAGTGTGCTTGAAGAGCTGCTCAAAAACATTATAAGGCATGGTTGCGATGTCTGCTCCTATCAATGCTGCCTCTTTTACATGGATAGGGTTCCTTATTGAAGCTGTTAAAATCTGTGTTTTGAAATCGTAATTGGAGTATATCTGCTTTATTTCCCTTATCAGATTCATTCCTGTTTCCCCTATATCGTCCAGCCTTCCGACAAACGGGCTTACTATAAACGCTCCTGATTTTGCTGCCAGCAACGCCTGATTTGAGGAAAAGCATAATGTCACATTGACCTTTATTCCCTTTTTGGCAAGGATTCTGCACGCCTTTATTCCTTCGGGAGTTAGGATGACTTTGATTATGATATTCTTTGCTATTTTGGAGAATTCCAGACCCTCTTTTACCATCCCATCTGCATTTAAGCTGACAGTCTCTGCGCTTACAGGCCCTTTGACAATCGAGCAGATTTCCTTAAGTGCTTCGTTATAGTCCCTCCTTTCCTTCATTATCAAAGTAGGGTTGGTTGTGACGCCGTCCAGGGGAAGGATATCATTTGCTTTTCGGATCTCCTCAGTTGAGGCTGTGTCGAGAAATATCTTCATTTTGATGATATTGGTTTAATTCAATTTAAATAATTTTGCTTTTGGATGGGAATTTTCAAAATAGGGATTGGAGCATTAAATAAATTATTAAGCTAATTCAATTTATTTTCAAAAAATGATAGAGCTTGACGGCAATTTTGGGGAAGGGGGCGGCTCTTTGGTGAGGATAGCTTTGGCTTTGTCTGCTTTGACGCAGGCGCCGTTCAGGGTGGCAGACATAAGAAAAGGAAGGAGCCAGCCGGGGCTAAAGAACCAGCATCTTCATGGAATAAAGGCATTGAAGAAATTATGCAATGCAAAAGCAAAAGGAGATGTTTTTGGCTCATCTTATTTGGAGTTTGTGCCCGGAAAAATAAATGCCAAAAATATGAATGTGGATATCGGCACAGCAGGTTCTATAACTCTTATTCTGCAGTCGTTATTGCTGCCGTTGCTGTTTGCAGACAGGAAATCAGTCCTGACAATAAAAGGAGGGACAGATACCAAATGGAGCCCCCAGTTAGATTATATAAAAAATGTTTTTTTGCCGCAGATTGGCGGGTTTGGCGGGTTTAAAATTGAGCTAAAGAGAAGAGGATATTATCCAAAAGGAAACGGAGAGGTTATTGTTGAGATTGATCCAAAGTTCAGTCTTGGAGATATAAAAGACAAGATCGGAAAAATTAACCTGTCTGAGCAGGGAGATCTAGCAAGGATAGGGGGAATATCTCATGCTTCAGATGAGCTAAGTAATGCCAAAGTTGCTGAAAGGCAGATGAATTCTGCCAGAGAGATGATTGAAAGCCATTATTCGGCAGAAACAAATCTTAAAGCTGAGTATTATAATGCGAGCTCAATAGGATCTGGAATTGCGCTGTGGGCTGAATTTTCAAATGGAAACATTATAGGTGCTGATTCGTTGGGGGAAAGGGGCAAAAAAGCGGAATTAGTGGGAAAGGATGCAGCAAAACTGCTCGTGGAGGAGATAAAAAGCGGGGCTGCTATAGACGGACATATGGCTGATCAGATAATCCCTTTCATTGCATTGTCCGGAGGGATGGTAAAAACATCCTGTATAACTAAGCACTGCCTGACTAATATTTATGTCGTGGAAAAATTCCTCGGAAAGATTTTAAGGGTAGATGCGAATGAAGGGACTATAGAAAATAGGGATTGACAAGAAGATTTATAAAGCGAATTCTTACCCTGAAGAATATGGCAGAACAAATCGTGTGTTCTTCATGCAAGAAAAGAGTGACAAATACAGCAGGCACTGCGGTATTCAAATGCCCTAAATGTGCAGGAGATAAAATAGTCAGGTGCTCCCATTGCAGGGAGATAGTTGCAAAATATGAGTGTTCTAAATGCGGCTTTGCCGGCCCTAACTAATTAAAAATGGCTAGCGTGGTTATCACTATAAGAATAATGCCTGAATCTCCGGATGAGGATATTCTTCCGATTGAAAAAGCCGCTAAGAAGCAGATTCAGGGTTTCACGGGAAACTCAGAGTTCAAAACAGCAGTGCAGCCTATAGCATTCGGCTTAAAGGCGTTGGATATAACTTTTGTGATGGATGAGAGCAAAGGCTCGACAGAAAAGCTTGAGGTGGGGATAAAGGGCATAAAAGGAGTTAATTCTGCTGAAGTTACTGACGTAAGAAGGGCTGTCGGCTAGCCAAAAAACACCCACTGCACTTCAGTAGGCTCAGTTTCCCAAGCAGAGCTGATTGCCGCGGCATTTCCCTCCATAGTTTTTACGCAGAGAGTCTGTCCTGATAGCAGCTTAATGCTGGCATCTTTCACGGGAATGCAGTCGTCTCTGGTGACTTCACCTAAAGGCTTCTCAACAACTCCCAGCTTTGCAGGGTATAATGCAACATAATAGAGGTAGGATTTGTAATTTCTGAAAAATACGTCGGTTTTTTGCTTCCTTAAGCTTGTAGTTAGGTTGTTGTCAAAATCAAAATAGAGTATTATTTTTCCGCCAATTTCCGCTTTGTTTAAGCCGGAGATTATTGAAGAGGCAGGTTCGGCAGCCCGCTGCTCCGGCTCGATATCAGAAGTGACTTCTTTAACGGGCTCCTGAGCCTCAGGCTTTATCAAAGATAGGCGTGCAGTTATTTCTTCTGTTCTGCCTGCACTCACAACAACTTTTTCCACAAAATCGGCATAGCCTTCTTTTCTCACAAGTATATCGTGCTCTCCAGAGGGAATAGTGTACAATGTAGAGGGGGTTGCTCCCTTCAGCTCGCCGTCAACATATATCCGTGCATCTGCCGGAGAGGATTCAACCGCAAGTATGCCAGTTCCCTTTTCTTCTTCTTTTGGCTGCACTGTGGGAGTTTCTTCAATCTGCTGTGCACAACCGGCAATGACTGCCATAAAAATTATTAAAATCGCTGCCGCGCCAGCATTATTTATTTTAGCCATAGTTAATATATTTATGACGGATTAATATAAAAAGCTATTTGTTTTTTATAATTTTAACAAGCTCATCATAGGATATGTCTGATCTTATTCCGGTCCCTTTAAAATGTGTGGAGCTCGCTTTATATCCTTTTTTTCTGATTTTAAAAAGAATAGTTTCCTTCTTAGGCACAGGATTTATGCTGTTTTTGCTGCATATGTAATGAATATCATAAAATCCTGCTGAATTTATGCTGGATTCTGAATATGCCATATCCAAGAATCTTAGAAGGCTGCTGTTTTTGCCGAAAATTTTATCCTTATATGCAGATTCATTCATTTTGCCGGCTAATTTTGTGTCAAACAATTTCCCGGCCCAATAAGGCCCTGAATTATTGCCAGTCTTATGCATAGCTAGGATATAATCAGCAAATCCCTTGCCTTTTTTACACATGAAAAATGCCCTGAAGTAATGGTCTTTGAAGTATGAGAAAATAGGGTATAATGCCTTGTCGTATTGCGCCGCCACAAGCTGCACTTTCCTTATTAAAATCCTCAATCCCGTTTCGTGCATAAAAGAGTTTTTCTCCGGAACAGCCCAATATTTTCTGATGCATGCTTTCGGGGACGCTCCGCATAAGGCTGCCGTATCTGTTGCAGTGACTGCCAATATCCCTTCCCTGCTTAGCCTCTTTGCAGCTGAGTCCAGCACAAAATTAGGAGAGCCGAAAACGTCAAGGTCGATAAAATCAAAGCCTTCTGACTCAAGAAGCAGGACATTGGCATCCTTATTATGGACAAAAAATTTAACGTTGTTATGATTCATATTCTTTTTAATCAACAAAAAAGCTCTTTTGCTTGCATCATTTGCAGTGATTGATTTGAATTTTAGCTCTTTTGCAAATCTTATAGATATTATGCCGGTTCCTGCCAATGGATCGCACAGGCTCATTTTTGGAAATTGGCTTAGGAGCAAAATCGTGATGTCGCGGTTAAATTTCATTGCAGGATTGTAGAAAACGGGGAGCTTTTTCGAGACAATCTTTGCTGTCGGGGCAAATATTTCTGCAGAACCCTCCATGACTTTTTCCATTGGAAAATTTAATAATCCCGGCATTTTTAACAAAAATAGAGGGAAGTTTAATAATTCTACCGGTTTAGAATAATAAGTCTGAAAAATCTAATTGACAATGAATAGGGCATGTCTGGTTTTATGCTTGAAGTCCCTGTGGCTTACTGTGCCCCTTAGGACATACTCCCCGGGCTCTAATTCGCTTGTGTCATAAGAGGTTATGAATTTCGCGTCTGAATTCTTAAGTAGGTCAAAAGTCCTTGACAGAACAAAATCTGAGTTGTATAAGTATAACCTAAGGGTAGATTCGCTTACCTTTTTATCCCCTTCATTTACGAACTTTGTAAAAATCAGCAGCTCATCGTCAGATTCTGGTCCCGCCGTCCTGAAATTGGCAAAAATTGCGAAAACCAGTAGCACCGCGATTAAAATCTGTTTCATAAAATAAGCCATGTGCTCCTTGTATAAAAATTATTCGATTTTGGGGTAGTGACACATCTAAGTAGGGAACATTGAAAAGGCTCGCAATACGGATGGCAATCTATATCTTTTCAATGCCACCCCCTAATAAGAACGTTTAAAAACTGCCTTTCATTATTTGTGATTATGCTAAGGCAGCCAATACTTGTTTTTATGGGGAATGTAGATGCTGGCAAAACTCAGCTTCTTGACACGATTAGAAATACTGCCATAGTTGCGAAAGAAGCGGGGGGCATAACTCAGGCTATAGGGGCATCGATAATACCTTCTTCAACAATACAGAAAATCTGCGGCTCCCTGATTTCAGATAAGTCCAAGTTGAAAATCCCGGGGATTCTTACAATTGACACGCCGGGGCACTCTGCATTCACGAATCTAAGAAAAAGAGGGGGTAATTTGGCTGACATGGCAGTGCTCGTCATTGATATTAATGAAGGAATAAAGCCCCAGACATCGGAGTGCATAGATATTCTAAAACAATACAAGACGCCGTTTGTTATTGCACTTAATAAAATTGACCTGCTGCATGGGTGGAAAAGAAATAAGGGAGTGATATTTATTGAAAATGTAGGGGCTCAAAACGAAAGTGTCCAGCTTAATTTTGAAAAAAAGCTTTATGAGGTTGTTGAAAAGCTGAGCGGGATGAGTTTTGAGTCTGACAGGTTTGACAGGGTTTCTGATTACACAAAGCAGATTGCCATAGTTCCGACTTCAGCCAAGACTGCAGAGGGGATTCCGGAGTTGCTCATGGTTATTGTAGGGCTGTCTCAGAGGTATCTTGCTTCAAAGCTTGTCGCTGACACAGGAGTTTTTGCGAAAGGCACCATACTTGAGGTGAAGGAAGAAAAAGGGCTGGGCATGACTTTGGATGTCATCATATACGATGGCAGCCTGAAGCAGAATGACACGATTGTTGTAGGTACTTTGGACGAGCCTATTGTTGCAAAGGTAAGATGCCTGCTGGAGCCTTCCAAGCTTTCTGACATGAAAGACAGGAAGACAAAATTCAGCCCCGTGAAGGAGGCTGTGGCTGCTATAGGAGTTAAGATATCAGGAAATGGGTTGGATGGTGCTGTGGCTGGGATGCCCATGATGGCATGCTCAAAAGAAGATATTGGCAAAGTAAAAAATGAGATTAAAAAGGAAGTGTCTGAAGTCTTGATAGCTACTGATAATGAAGGCATTGTTATAAAGGCAGATTCCCTGGGCAGCCTTGAAGCTGTCGAAAAGCTGTTCAGGGATAATTTGATAAAAATAAAAAAAGCGAGCATCGGAGCGATAACAAAAAAAGATGTCGCAGATGCTGAAATCTCTTTTGGGACTGACCCTTTAAATTCTGTTATTGTGGCATTTAATGTTGATTTTGCCGCAGGGGTGGAGGATACAGAGAAAGCAAAGGTAGTGAAGGGCGATATTATATACAGGCTTGTTGATGACTTAAAGCAATGGCAGGAGATTGTAAAGAAGAGGATAGAAGGAAGCAATCTTGAAAGCCTGACAAGGCCTTGCAAAATTAAAATTTTAAGGGGCTATGTGTTCAGGCAGAGCAATCCTGCTGTTGTAGGTGTTGAGGTTCTGGCAGGAACATTAAAAACAGGCCTGCAGTTGATGAGGAATGATGGCAACCCCATAACAGAAGCCAAATCTATCCAGAACAATCAGGAAAATGTGGAGAAGGCAGAAAAGGGGCAGCAGGTAGCCCTGTCTTTGGTCCATGTGACTATAGGCAGGCAGATTAATGAGGAGGATATAATCTACTCTTTTGTTCCGGAAGCTGATTTTAGGAAGCTTAAGGAGTTCAAAAAATACTTGAGCGGCGAGGAGATTGAGCTGCTGAAAGAGATAGCGGAAATAATGAGAAAAACTAATCCTGTGTGGGGTGTGTGATGCCTCAGCTTAAGATAATGAATGCCAGAGAGATGAAGGAAATGGCTAATATTCTTGAGAGGCAGCACGGCTTCAGGCAAAAGCTGGAGTATGTTTTTGCAATCAATCAAAAAAGCAGGATTTACGCAATCAATAAGGAAATATTTGAAATTAATATAGGCAAGATAAAGTTAAATTCACTTGGGCTTTATTTTGCCGAGTTAAATGGTGACGAAATAAGGCTAAGCATAGAAGGCAGCCAGATTGTGGGAAAGGATGCGGCAGAAAATGTTGCCGAGTTAAATGGTGAGGAAGCCCTGAGGTGGTTCAGGGGAGAAGATCTGGAGAAAGAAACAGGCTGCAAGGGGCTTGTTATACTCAAGCATGGCGATGATTTTCTTGGAACAGGCAAGTCAAATGGAGGCCGGATTTTTAATTTTGTGGGCAAGGCGAGAAGAATTAATTCATCTTAAATAATATTTAAAAATTAGGGATTTTTACTATATAGTTCTCAATGAGGAATTGATTTCTCCTCGAGTCATCCCAATGAAATGTCCAAAGCTTTCCATTTCTTTTTCAGTTCTCAATCTATAGGGGATTTTTGCGAAAGTAGCAAGCTTCATTTGGATATTATATTTTCTGCACAGCATGACATTCTGCATCATCCTGCCAAGCAGCATGGAAAAATAAGGATTGTTTTCCCCCATTAATAACGAAGGGGAAAAGCAGATGGTATGGTCGTTCTTGTGCGCCAGCTCCGCCAGAATATGGTTCATGCCAGAGTGTCTTGTATGCATAGAATCTGCTTTTGCAGAATCCTCAAGCCAATAAATATGCAGGGGGATATGGCTTTCAAAAATTTCCCTGCTATTGGAATTGCACAAAATAATGCTGTTATTGCGCGGCTTGTATAATTTGCCTGAAGCGTAGCAAAACACCAGTTCTATGCCTAATTTCTTCGATATCCTGAGAAATTCTTCTTCATTATTGCTTGGAAAAACTATGTCTATAAACATTAAACCGAAATAACCGGAAGCTTATTTAAATTTTTATAATAATTGGTCAATAAAATCGTTAATTAAAAATAAACAATATAAACAAACAAAACCAAAAAATGTTCCACTTCCATAGGAAATATAGGTGTACATTGAAAGGGGAGGATATGAATAATCTAAATGCTCCGGCACGATAGAGTATATAAAGTAGTTTATAAACCCCATTTTTAAATAATATTTATAAATAGGCGAGCCTTTCTCAGGTTAAAATTGTTCGGGGGGAATAATATGAGCAAGAAAGAAACAAGCGGCAAAAGGGACGTTCAGGTTGTCAATATAGTTGTATCAACTTCTTTAGAGCACGACATTCCGCTGGAGAAGATGGCTGCCACTCTAAGTAATACTGAGTATAATCCCGAGCAGTTTCCGGGGCTTGTCATAAGAATAAAAGACCCAAAGACATCTGCGCTGATATTCAGCTCCGGCAAAGTGGTCTGTACAGGCGCAAGAACATTGGACAAGGTAGAAGAAAGCATAAAGAAGATCATAAAGAGCCTGGAAAAGATAAATATCAAGATTACGGTGAAGCCGGAGATAAAAGTGCAGAATATAGTTGCATCAGGCAGTGTAGGAATGGACCTCAATCTTAATACGCTGGCAATGAAGCTGGAAAACACAGAATATGAGCCTGAGCAGTTCCCTGGGCTAGTCTACAAGTTAAGGATCAATGCTGCCAAGCCCTTCAACTCTACATTTTTGCTTTTCAGCAACGGCAAGATAGTATGCACTGGGACGAAGAGCGAGAAAGAAGTGCATCTTGCGCTTGATAAGCTTATAGAGAATCTAAAAAAGGTAAAAGCCTGATTTTGAATTTACATTTGAGTCACTTGATTGTTTGGGAAAATTTAAGAAAGTAGTGCTACCCATCTGATAGCGAGGCAAAATGGACGCCATAGAGCAGATAAAGAGGTTTCAAGAATTCATAGAGCTGCAGTACTATCCTACACTTCTTGAGAATGTCAGGAAAGGAAATAGCTATCTTGTCCTGGACTTTGCAGAGCTATCAAAGTTTGATCCGGAGCTTGCCACAGATCTTATGGAGTTTCCTGAAGATGTTATCAAGGCAGCAGAAACTGCTGTCAAGCAATTTGATCTTGGGCAGGAATTGGGCAGTTTTAAGGTCAGGTTCAGAAATCCGCCAGGCAATCTGGCTACGCCTATAAAAGATGTCAGGAGCAAGCACATTGGCAAGTTTATTTATATTGAGGGAATTGTAAGGCAGAAATCTGATGTCAGGCCTCAAGTAACCTCTGCCAAGTTTGAGTGCCCAAGCTGCGGCAACATAATGAATATACTGCAGCTTGAGGGCAGCTTTAAGGAGCCTTCGAAGTGCGGGTGCGGAAGAAAGGGAAAATTTATCCTTCTAAGCAAAGAGCTTGTTGATGCGCAGGGGCTTGCGCTCGAAGATTTGAGTGAAAATCTTGGAGGGGGGGAGCAGCCAAAAAGAATCAATGTTTTCTTAAAAGATGATCTGGTAAGCCCACTGAGCGAGAGAAAAACAAGCCCCGGCAACAAGGTTTCTGTAACTGGCTGCCTCAAAGAAATCCCCATAATATCCAAGACAGGAGGGCAGTCAACCAGATTTGACCTGATGATTGAAGCAAACTATGTTGACACAGTTGACGAAACGTTTTATGAAGTGGATATTTCTGAGGAAGAGGAAAAGAAAATCCTGGAGATAGCAGCAGATAAAAGATGTGTTGAAAAGCTTGTGAATTCTTTGTCACCCTCGATATATGGCTACGAGAAAATAAAAGAATCGCTGCTGCTGCAACTTGTCGGCGGATTGAGGAAAGTTAGGAAGGATAAGGTTGTCAGCAGGGGGGATATACACATCCTTCTTGTCGGAGATCCGGGCGGGGGAAAATCAGCAATACTGAAAAGAATATCCACCATTGCCCCTAAAGGAAGGTATGTAAGCGGAAAGGGAGTTTCAGGAGCGGGATTGACAGCTGCAGTTGTGAGGGATGAATTCCTGAGAGGATGGTCCTTGGAAGCCGGTGCCTTGGTCTTGGCTTCTGACGGGATTGTATGCATCGACGAGATGGACAAGATGTCGAATGAGGACAGGGCGGCAATGCACGAGGCTCTTGAAAACCAGACTGTAAGCATTTCAAAAGCGAATATCCAGGCCACGCTAATCTCGAGAACTACTGTCCTGGCTGCTGCTAATCCGAAGCTTGGGCGTTTTGACAGGTATGATGTGATAGCCAACCAGATAGACCTGCCTCCTACTTTAATAAACAGGTTTGACTTGATATTTCCTATACAGGATATTCCTGATGAAGTAAGGGATGAGAAGCTGGCAAAGCATATCCTGAGCCTGCATCAGGCTCCTGATTTAATTGAGCCGGAGATTTCAACAGAATTATTGAAAAAATATATAGCATATGCAAAGCAGAAAATGCACCCTAAGCTTACGCAAGCGGCAATAAATGAAATACAGGAATTTTATCTGAAAATGAGGATGAGCGGAGGCTCGGAAGGCAATGTTAAGTCAATACCAATTTCGGCAAGGCAGCTGGAGGCGCTTGTAAGGATGAGTGAGGCATCTGCAAGGCTGCGGCTTTCAGAAGAAGTCACGAAAAAGGACGCAAGAAGGGCAATAGGCCTGCTGGAATATTGCCTGATGCAGGTAGGGTTTGACAGGGAAACAGGAAAGATTGATATTGACAGGATTACAACAGGAATAAGTGCATCGCAAAGAAGTTATATCCTTACTATAAAAGAGATTATAAGTGATCTTGAGCCAAAATTCAACAAGCTTATCCCTATAGAGGAGATTGTGAATAATGCAAGAGAGAAGGGTGTTGACGAGGATAAAGTGGAAGAGTCTCTTGAAAAATTAAAGCGCTCGGGTGATGTCTTTGAGCCAAGAAGAGGCTTCATTTCGAAGATATAGTCAAAGGAATCTGCAGAAGAGAAATCCTGCCGATAAAATTCAGATAGAGGGCATCTTAAAAAACATATCTGCGCCGCGAGTGAATGTAATTGGGACTGTTGTGCTAAAGCAGGACTCAGCCAATTATCAGACTGTGGTGCTTGATGATGGAAGAAGCAAGATTGCTGCAAGAAATTTTAATAATATTCCATCATTTTCAAACTTCGATGTAGGAGAATCTGTAGCAATAATAGGAAACCCGAGGGAGTTTAACGGCGAAATATACATTGCGGCGGAGATAATTAAAAAGGTGAATCCGCTGTGGATGAAAGTGAGGAATATAGAGTCAGAAAGCAGTTATGGCTGCGCCAAGAAAGATTTGCAGCATAACAAAGATATCCTTTCCATAATAAGGGAGCTTGATGAAGGAAAAGGTGTCCCTATAGAAAGAGTTCTGGAGGCGTGCGGCGCCGAGGACACAAAACTAAAGGTTGATCTGCTGCTTAAGAAAGGAGATTTGTTTGAGGTTAGCCCCGGAAAGCTGAAAGTTCTGGAATAGGCTAGAACAATATAGGCGTGATGTATACTTCTAAGAAAGCTGCAACCACCAAAAATGCCACAGACAGCAGCAACATCTCAAAGAAATCTGCCATTATGTGGTTGAATATGTCGCTCTTGTAGTGCTTTCTTATAATTGCTATTGATAATATCCCTCCGGCAAGCCCACCGTAGAAATATGCCATTATCTCGGGAATGCCGTGTATGGCATATTTTAAAAGCCCCAGCGAGATAATATGGAAGTAATTTCCTGCACTGGCATATCCCAAAGTAGAAGTGTAATAGCTCAAGTTGTTCCTTATGAAGTTTCCTATTGCTGCCCCTATTACAGTGGCGTTCCAAGCCAAGATGAATATTGCGCCGGTGCTGTAGATAAAAGAGAATATCACGGAAAAGGAAAGCACCTTAAGGTTGTTGAAGAATATTTTGTTGAATATTGACATTGAGCCTGTGACTCTGCCTGAAACTTGGTTGTTTATTGCCTGTATTGTTGATGTCTGCTTATCAAATAAAACGCTGATAGTTTCTGCCGGCAGTGCGACATACCACAGGACAGACGAAACTGTGAAGCCAAAAAATAAGAACATCAGGAACACAACCGCCCGGTTATGCTCCCTTAATAAAGATGATTCTTTTGATATCACCAAATCTTTGCTTTCCTCATACTTCATAGTATGGTATACCAAAGGAATTGATGCAAGCACTATAAGAAAGACAGTTACAAGGCTTGCCTGGTCCCTAAAAATCCAAAGAGAAAGAAATACTCCTATAGTAGCATATAAAAAACCTATAAAAAACAGTTCCCACGGCTTGTTTTCGGCTTTTTCTGGAGACAGCAAGGATTCTAAAACCATTGCCAACAAACGGCAATCCTTCTTTAAATAGTTTTTGAAAAACATGGCTTTGTATCTTTTCCCATAAAAATTTCCTCTCAAGCCAAACGCTTGAGTTCATG
>CAYVTQ010000035.1:0-16474 GCA_964454865.1 uncultured Methanosarcinales archaeon | reverse complement strand
GGAAAGTGGAAATATTTATATAGACTGCAATGTGCATTGTAAATTAAGGGTGGTTCATTATGGCAAATTATATTTTCTGGCTTGGAGTCCTGGCATTAGCAATATTTTTCTTGGGAATAAGGATAGTAAGGCCTATTGAAAGGGGGCTTGTAGAGAGATTAGGAAAATACAGGAGATTTGCCCAGCCGGGCTTTAACTGGATCATCCCTATAATCGACAGGATGATTAAGGTAAATATAACTGAGAGAATGGTAAACGCAGAGCCGCAGGAAATCATTACGAAAGACAAATTGAACGCAAGGGTTGACGCCCAAGTGTATTTTAAAGTTAGGGACAGCGAGCAGGCAGTGAAAGATTCGCAGTATAATGTTTATGAGTATCAAAACCAGATTGTCAATCTGGCAAGAACTACTTTGAGGAATATAATAGGCACCTTGTCATTAAACGAGGCGAACAGCGGCAGGGATAAGATCAACAAGGACTTGATGGAAACCCTGATAAAGGAAACAAAGCACTGGGGAATTGATGTTGTAAGGACAGAGCTCAAGGAAATTGACCCTCCCAAGGATGTCCAGGAGACTATGAACAAGGTAGTCAAGGCGGAGAACGAAAAAATAGCTGCTGTGGATTTTGCCACGGCAAGAGAGACGCAGGCAGACGGCGAGAGAAGGGCTGTAATAAAAGTTGCAGAAGGCAGCTCGAAGGCCATAGAGATCAATGCAAAGGCAAAAGCAGAGGCAATAAAGCTAGTCAATGAGTCTGCTGACAAGTATTTCAAGGGCAACGCCCAGCTGCTCAAGCAGTATGAAGTGACAGAAGAAAGCCTGAAAAGGAACTCAAAAATAATTCTGACCGAGAAAGGAATACAGCCTGTCATAATATTCGGGGATGAAAAGGCTGTGCCGATTATTAAGGCGCAGAAGAAACAAAATTATTAGTCAATCTATAAATTACAGGTAACAAATAGATAACCATCTTTATAAGGTGTGAAATTTGCAGATGAGACATTATTAAAATCTTTAAATTTTATTCCAATAGAGACCAAGGAATCTCCCACTAATTGCGCCGATTGCTGCTCATAGACGTAGATAGCTAGATTACGAAGCTTTGCTGATAAAATTTCCTCTAAAGCTTCTTTCATCTTACCCTCATTATCTGGAATAATCAAGTATTCCCCAGACATTTTTCTTGGCACCACTCCATGGATTATACCGGATTTTGCAGATATAACTTCCGCATTTTCTCTAATATCGCCATGAATCCAGCGAGTTGTTGGCAACTCTTTTTCGGAAAATTCAGGCTCAGACGAAGTAATCCAATTATAAATAACTTCATGGAATCCTAAGGCAGTATAATCCCAATCGCTAAAGAATACATAGCCCCCTTCTAGTTTTTGCGCTAGCCTGTATCCGAGATGAGGAAATGGCCCGCAGCATATGTCCACTACAGGCGTATCTGAATCAAAGAAACTTTCTTTAATTAATATATCTAATATATTATTTCCAGCAGGATTTATTTCCCGTCTTAGATAATCATATTTTACGTCTGATACAAGTTGTGGCAGTGTTTTCATATAAATAATAAGTAATATCCCCTCCTTTTAAGAATTTATATGTCGGATTAAGAAAATTTAATAATCTGGCGCTTCTTCATTTGATACTAAAATGAACATTCTGGTTATTGGAGCAGGAGCCATAGGAAGCCTCTATGGGGCAAAGCTTTCTGAATTAAATGAGGTTACATTGATTGCAAGAAAAGGGCATGCAGATATTATCAATAAAAAAGGATTAAGAATTGAAGGAATTGAAAACAAAACCTATAAACTAAATGCAAAAACAGAAGCTGATGCAATTGATGACAATTCATTTATATTGCTGACAACAAAAGTGCAGGACAGCAAAAATGCGATAAATTCAATTAAAAGCCTAGTAAAGGAAGACACCATCATTCTCTGCGTTCAAAACGGGCTTTACAGCGAAAATATTGTCAAGGAAATTATTGGGAGCAAATGCCTTGTTTTAAGGGCAGTAACAAATTTTGGGGCAGCATTTTTGGAAAATGGAATTGTGCAGTACAATAACAAAGGAAGGACGCTGATTGAAAAAAGCCCCCACAGCAAGAATATCGCTGAAATATTTTCAAAATGCGGGCTCGGAGGGGCTGTCTCTGAGGATATAAAGCGCGACATTTGGAAAAAGCTTATCGTTAATTGCGCTGTCAACCCCCTGACTGCCATATTGAGGGTAAAAAACGGCGAGATTGCTGATGAAAGGCTGAATCCATTGAAGAAATTGATAATTGATGAATGCCTGAAAGCAGCTGAAAAAGAAGGCATGACTTTTAAAATGGATTTTTTAAAGGCAATAAATGACGGCATTAAGGGATCTGAGAACATTTCCTCAATGCTGCAGGACCTGATGAAGGGAAGGAAGACGGAAATTGATTATCTTAATGGGGCTGTTGTTGAGGCTGGAAGAAAGCGGGGGATTATGTGCCCTGTGAACGCAAGCATTGCTGCAATAATAAAAGAAATGGAAAAATAAATTCTTGTGAGACTAAACCTTTATCTGGCTCTCCTTTATAGTGCTTAGCACCAATTTGGTATTAGTCCTCTCAACAAAATCATAAGTCTGAATTTTCTTCAAGAACGAGTCCATCTTCCTCCTGTTGTGGAATCTTGCAAGTATGACGGCGTCAAAATCGCCTGTGGTGTCGTAAACGGCAAATACATTCGGGTCGACTGCAATCTTTCTCTCAACTTCCATGAGCTTTCCTTTTGCAATCCTTATATCAATGAGAACCTCAATGTCATACCCCAGCTTTTCATAGTCAAGTATAGATGTGTTCCTCTTGATTATTTTTTCTTTTTCAAGAATGTTGACGCGGTGCATCACTGTCGCAACCGACACGCCAAGCTTTTTTGCAATCTGCCTGTAAGACAGCCTTGAGTCCTCTATCAGGGCATTCATTATGTTCCTGTCCAGCCCGTCGAGTTTCATATATAGCATAATATACTACAAATATTTAAATTTTTGCATTTTGTTGCATTATTTTAAACAAATGTTCAATAATTTTGAAAAAAACTGACTTTTATTCAAATTAAAAAAATAAAATATTTAAATAACTTCCTTTCTCAGATTTTTATTTAATCAATATAAAAGTTATAGAGAAGGTGGTATAAATGAGTTCAGACCAGATACTTGAAGCTTTAAAGAAAGGGAACAATAAAAAAGACGCCAAGGACACCTGGATAGAAGGGCTTAAGTCAGACCTGGAAAAGGCAAAGATAGTTGATTTTAAATTCACAGACATGCCGGGTCTGTGGCAGCACTTCTCTGTGCCAATCTCGCAGCTCACTGAAGATTCAATAAAGCACGGCTTTGGATTTGACGGAAGCTCGATAAGAGGATTCAAGGAGATCTATGAAAGCGACATGCTGCTCATGCCTGACTTAAAGACAGGATTCATGGACCCTTTCTCGGACTCAACCATCAGCATCATCGGAAGCGTGAAAGACCCGGAATCGGATGAATTTTTCACAAGAGACCCAAGATACATTGCACAGAAGGCGGAAGCATACCTCAGGGAAACCGGGATGGCTGACACTGCCTATTACGGGCCTGAGCTGGAGTTTTTCATCTTCGACAGCATTAGATATGACCAGAAGGAAAATTTTGGATATTACTATATTGATTCTAAGGAAGGAAGCTGGAATACAGGAGAGAATACGGTCAATAATCTTGGATACAAGCCAAGATACAAGGAAGGATATTTCCCTGTTGCTCCGAGCGACACGCTGCAGAACCTGAGGAACGAGATTGTAGAGACGATGATGAATTCCGGCATCCATGTGGAGTGCCACCATCATGAGGTTGCCACGGCAGGCCAGTGCGAGATTGACATGGGTTATGCTCCATTGTTAAGGATGGCAGATCAAGTGATGATGTACAAATACATTGTGAAAAACATGGCGCTGAAGCACGGCAAGACAGCGACATTCATGCCAAAGCCTTTGTTCAATGACAATGGCTCAGGAATGCATACTCACATGAGCCTGTGGAAGGACGGCAAGAACCTGTTCTATGACCCAAGCGGCTATGCTTTATTGAGTGAGAAGGCAATGCACTACATCGGAGGATTATTGCACCATGCGCCTGCATTGTGCGCCCTGATTGCACCTACAACAAATTCTTACAAACGTCTTGTTCCGGGATTCGAGGCGCCAGTTAATCTTGTCTATTCAAAAAGAAACAGGAGCGCTGCTGTTAGGATTCCTGTCTACTCAAAGAGCGAAAAGTCAAAGAGAATTGAGTTCAGGACGCCAGACCCAAGCTGCAACGTGTATCTTGCATTTTCAGCAATGCTTATGGCAGGATTGGACGGCATCAGGAAGAAAATGCATCCGGGAGAGCCTCTTGACAGGGATATCTATCACCTAGGCAAGGATGATGCCGGGAAGATAAAAAGCGCGCCTGCTTCATTCTCAGAATCACTGCAGGCGCTTGAGAACGACCACAAGTTCCTGCTTGAAGGGGATGTGTTCACAAAGGACGTTGTTGAAACGTGGATTGACTACAAGAAAGCAAAGGAGATTGATCCAGTAAGGCTGAGGCCGCATCCGTGGGAGTATTATCTGTATTATGATGTTTGAGTTTTATTACTTTTTATTAAATCATAGAATGGAGGCTAAAAATGGGCAGAGGATATATTGTAGGGCCAAATCCTCAAGACCTGCTGGACTCTATTGGAGCAGTTGCAACTAGCATAGGATTAGCAGAGCGATTGATAAAGGAGTACAAGGGAGGAAGAACTAATAGTTATCCTGAACCTTCATATATATTGCATGTGCCAAGAGGCTCTGACCATCGATTATTGACAGGTGCTGAGGTTGGGATAAATGGTTCTGGATATTTATGGGTTAGGCCAGTTATTGGGCAAGTTTCAGTTGGACAAGTTAAAGTAAAAAAGGATAAAAAACCAATTGTTGATTTGCCTAGAGATTTGAATCAAACTCATCAAATATATCATCTGTCCAGACCCACTGTTGTATTGCCTTTAACTAAGGAAATGATGGACAGGGCATTATTGAATATACATCAACTTGGAAATCAGTTTCTAAGAGATAATGACACTATAATACCTATAAGTGAGCCGCTTGAAGAAACACTGGAAATTTGTGCAAGAGAAATGGGGTTTAGATAAAATGAAAAACAAAACAAGATGGATAGCCTGTATTGTTGCGATGTCAATATTCGCAATAATTGTATATGCCGCTGCAAGCGATACTGATGGAGGATATAATCCAGGCACACGTGGAACCTGCACAGAGACTGCTGGAGCTAATTTAAGTTTTTTCTGAAAGTTTAACTGAATACTTCCCATCAGGAGATTACTGCAGTGCCGAAAGTGTGCCGTGCGGCTGTAGCAATGGAGCATGTGTTTAACTAAATTTTAATTTATTTTCTTATTTTTTTCAGATAACTTTAAATATTTCTTTGAATGCGATTTTTCTACTTTAAAAAGGTAAATAAGGAAATGGGCTTTATTGAAAATCTCGCATACGCTCGGGTGGCATCAGGCTCGGCTGTGCATATTTTACTTGAAAGCCGACATTTCCCGTAGGGAGCATCCCCTTTGTCGGCTTTACGTGAAAAAAACAGAGCCTCGCAAAAATGATGCCACCTACATTTTCAACAAAGCCTAAGAAGGTGAGAGCATAAGGAACGACGAAATAAAGATCAAGTGCTACAAGTGCGGCAATGAGCATCTTATGGACAATATGCGCATGGACCCAAACGGCAAGAATCTGGCATGCAAGAGCTGCCTTGAGAGGAGGCCTGTGCAAGGACAGAATTCTAATATAAAGTCTGCATCTGAAGAAAAATCTTTGAAATCAGAATCAAAAGAAACCAAAGAATACTTCTGCAAGGAGTGCAGGTACAGCTTCAAGAGGGCAAGGCATCTTGTAATCTCAACCTGCCCATACTGCAACTCCGGCTCCGGCTTGGTGTCAAAAGGCAGCGCGGCAAGGATACTTTCTGATGTCTCAAAAGTAAAGAGAGAGAACTATTAAAATGGAAGATGTTATGGTGCTGTGCAGGAAATGCGGCAACAAGTCGCCATCATCCTCAATGAAGCTGGATGTTGATGAAAAGGCATTTATCTGCCCTGAGTGCATAAAAAACAAATCTGTGAGGAAGGAGATAAATAAGACAGTTTTTCACAAGAAAGAAGATGATGTGAAAGAAGCTGAACCGAGAAAAGCAAAGGAGGATCCTGACAAGATAAGGCACAAATGCTCATCATGCGGATTTAAGTTCAGAGTAAATATAGACACAAAAACTCCCAAAAACTGCCCTTACTGCAATTCAAGGGTTTATTTTAATTTTTTATAATGTTGAATTTAGTTTTACAAGTTATGTAAAAATAGCCCTTCCTTGATTCCATTTTATTGTGTCATCAACTCCTTTATTGCGGCATTTGCCAGCCCGCATTGGCTGGAGTTTATACTAATGTTGCCGATTTATTCGAATTGA
Organism: uncultured Methanosarcinales archaeon; assembly: GCA_964454865.1. GTDB lineage: Archaea > Nanobdellota > Nanobdellia > Woesearchaeales > GW2011-AR4 > JACOZO01. The sequence goes on along the minus strand of CAYVTQ010000035.1, from coordinate 9,938 downwards.
TGTATATATTAGGTTAATCTAAAATGAAACTTGTAATGTGTGCAGGCACTTTTGACATAATACACCCCGGGCATCTTTATTACTTAAGCGAAGCAAAGAAATTAGGAGACAGATTAGTCGTGGTTGTTGCAAGGGACAGCACTTCTCAAAAAATAAAAAGCAAAACGCCGATGCATAACGAAATGGAAAGGCTCGAGGCAATAAGGTCATTGAGCATTGTTGACAAGGCAGTGCTTGGGAAGGAAGGGAATATTTTTGAGATTATAAAAGAAATAAAGCCTGATGTCATCTGCTTAGGATACGACCAAAGAGTTTCTAAGGAAGAGCTTGAGAAAGAGTTGGAAAAGCACAGCATTAAGGCAGAGATTTTCAGGATGCCTTCGCACAAGCCACATATCTACAAGAGCTCGAAGATGAATAAATAATTCTTTAAGATAATATGAAACCAGATAATACTTATTATTTCAAAAGTAGGGATGAATGGCGCAGGTGGCTGGAGCAGAACCATGCCGGGCAGAAAGAAGCATGGCTGATTTATTATAAAAAGCATACAGGAAAGCCCGGAATTCCTTATGACGATGCTGTCGAAGAGGCAATCTGCTTTGGCTGGATTGACGGGAAGGTAAAAAGGATTGACAATGAGAAGCATATGCAGAGATTCTCTCCCAGAAGGAAAAACAGCCTTTGGGCGGATTCCAACATCAAAAGAGCAAAGGAGATGATAAAAACAGGGAGAATGACTGAACCAGGAATGGAAATGTTCAGGCTGCATGAGAAGACAAGGATTCCGCAGGCCATTGAGATGCCCAAGGAGCTTGAAAAGGCGCTTAAAGCAGATAGAAAGGCATGGCAGAATTTTCAGAGCTTTCCAGCCAGCCACAGGAAGCATTTCTTCTGGATGATCTTAAGCGCGAAAAAGCCGGAAACGGCTGATAGGAGGATCAAAAAGATTATTGGAATGGCTGAAAGGAATGAGAGGCTGATGTGAATAAATAATTTGAGAAGAAATTATTCAAGATTAAAGATTTAATGCATTATAGGCTGCTTAATCTTATCAGCTATTTTATATTTTGTTATCTCAACATGCCCGCAGTAATTATCCTCTATTGTTGTCTTGATGCCTTCAATCAAAAGCTTCTTTTTGAAGATAGGGGCGTCTGTGACCAACGTGTCAAAATATCCCCCTTCTCCGCCGACATGGAAGCCGTATTTGACAGAGTCTTTCCTGAACTGGGCGAAATTTTCTTTGGATATTCTTTTTCCAAGCCACTGCACAAGCCCGTCAGAAGCGACCTGCGTGATCAGGATTTCATAGCCGTTGTCAAGCATCTTTTCAATGACCAAGTCATGCTCCTCCCCTGCATGGGCTGCAAAGACTTCTATCTTCATCGGCCTCAAGGCATTTTGTATGCTCTTTAGCTGGGTTTCCTGCAGGCCTGTGCCTCCCAATATGACTGCATCGACTTTTAGCTTTTTCTGCTGCTTTTCAACTGCTTTTTTTACTATTGCAGCCTCTTTTTTAGGGTCAGCAACGCTGCATTTGAGAAGAATATGAGGAATGTTGAGTATCTTTGCCAGCTCTTTTGTATGCTCGACAGTTGCATAGTGGAACAGGTAGCAGTCTTTTCTTGTAGGCTTTACAGAAATCAAATACTTTATGTTCCAGCCCTTTTCCATTGCGTGCTGGATTGCGAAAGTGCTGTCCTTTCCGCCTGAGTATAATACTGCTATGTCCATGGAGATTAGATTTTATTGGCGATTTATAAATGTTTTTCTAATTTGTTTTCTATTTCTTTACAGCAAAATTTATTGCCCCTCCGGTAAATCTGTCATCACTGTCAAATCTAACTTTTTTGCCAGGCGCTAAGGCATTATTTCTGTCATTGCGATGCCCAAATCCATAAAAAGTATAGGATGATCCATTGGTTCCGGCAATCAATGTTTCAGTGGCTTCGACGCGTATTATTTCACCTTCTAATTCTCCAAGAATAAACTCCAAATTTACAGCTCTTAAGCCCGAACCTGGAATGTGTTTAATAGTAAAATCGATCTCCTGCCCAGGAAGCATCCAATATCCGTTATCAGGAAGCAAATTATCAAGCCTTACACTTATTTCCCTTCCTTCAGGCTCTCCATATACAATGCCAAAGCCGCTTGAACTCGGAAATGTGACAATTTCTCCTTCAATAACTCCCTGGGGGACATATTTTGCATTTATTTCGACACTTATAACTTGATCCAATCCGGCAGGATTTAAGTATAATATTACCGGTTGTCCTTGCATAAGGGACAAATCGAGAATAAATTGTTTGGGCAGTTCCCAATGAGAACCGGAATAATGAGCTGTGCTGCCATTTTCCGACACCCATGCATATTGCCTCGTTCTGCCATGATACCCTCTACCGCTTGCTGACATTATAGAATTAGGCAATGGCGCTTCTCCTCTCACTCCTGCCTTTCGCAATACTTCTGCTACGTTTCTCATATGAATCAAGTGGTTTAGGTTAATATAAAAAGATTTTCTGATAGAAATTTATTATTACCACTCTAGAATAGAAATGTTTTTATATTCTTTAAAATCACCTTTGTAAACGGCATAAAAATTAAAAATCACGCCGGGGGTTGTAAAAATGAGTTCTGAAGCGGAAGCGCAAGGACAAGTTGGCGGTGTAGCAGGAAACGTTGCACCACTAGAAAACATAGTCAATGTACAAGTTAACAAGCCAACCAGAAAAAAAGGAGAGGTAAGATTAGTATTTGACAGAGAGCTATCTGAAGAAGTTATTAATGCTATTATGGGCGGATTAGGATATGGAATTAATTGGGATAGGCGCAATGCACATGCTTATATTGGAAAATGGCCAAAAGCAGGAGAGGCTATTGTAACTCTCGGCAGCGGCCACACTCGAGTAATTGCTTATGACAGGTCCAAGGGGCGCAAATTTGCTGATGATTTGATTGGCTATTTAAAAGCAAGTCCAAAAACCTATAAAGTTGTTGAAAATTCTGCCCAGTCTGCAGGAGCAACAAGTCATTGAGAAAAGATTATTTTTTTTATTTTCAGAAACCTTTAAATCCTACCTTTCTAAATAATTTTCTATGGACAAATTCAGGGAGGAAATTGTAGAACTTCTAAAGGAAGAAACCAGGCACGAGAATATCGTGATTGAAACACCTCCAAATCCGGAAATGGGGGACTATGCCTTTCCGTGCTTCTCATTGTCTAAACTATATAAGAAAGCGCCGAATGAGATTGCGAATGAGCTGGCTGCAAAGCTGGCGAAGAGGGGCTCTATAAAGGAGATAAAGGCAATCGGGCCATATCTTAATTTTTTCATCAACAAGGACAAGCTGAGCCACGACACTATAAAAGAAATTCTGAAGCAGAAAGACAAATACGGCTCGTCTGATTTGGGAAAAGGCAAAAAACTGATTCTGGAGCATACGAGCATCAACCCGAATGCATCTCCCCATGTAGGAAGGGCGAGGAATGCAATGATTGGAGACTCTTTGGCAAGAATTCTGAGATTCCAGAATTATAATGTTGAAGTGCATTATCTTGTGAATGATGTCGGGAAGCAGATAGCGATGCTTGTCTTGGGCGCTGAAGGCAAAAAAAATATCAAATTTGAGGACTTGCTGAGAATTTATATTAACATAAATCAAAAAGTCGAAAATACCCCTGAACTGGAAAAGGATGTTCTTGCATTGCTAAGCAAGCTCGAGAAAGGCGACAAGGCAGTAAGGCAGAAATTCAAGAAGATAGTTGATGTCTGCATAAAGGGGCAGACAAAGCTTTTCTCTGATTTGGGCATAAAATATGAGAAGTTTGATTATGAATCTGAGTTTCTGTGGAGCAAAAAGACTGATGAGGCGCTGAAAAGGCTTGAGAAAACCGGCAAGCTGTTCATTGACGGCTACAACAGGTGGGTTCTGGACCAGAAAGGTTATGGATTAGGTGTAGAAGTTCCTGTTTTGGTTCTGACAAGGAACGACGGCACTTCATTATACCCTTTAAGAGACATTGCCTACGCCATTGACCTGTCACAAAAAGGGAATTACATTGTTGTTTTAGGGGAGGACCAGAAATTATACAACGAGCAGATTAATTCGGCATTGAAAGAACTGGAAATTCTGCGGAGGCATCCTGTGTATTATTCATTTGTCCTGCTGAAAGAAGGCAAGATGTCCACAAGAAAAGGGAATGTCGTGCTGCTTGAGGAATTCATGAAAGAGGCTGTGAAAAAGGCAAATGACGAAATAAAGAAAAGATACGGCAAGGCAAATGAAAAGGCTGCAAAGGCAATAGGATACGGGGCCGTAAAGTTTGGGATATTGAGAGTCAGCCCCGAGAAAAGCGTTGTGTTTGACTGGGCTCAGGCATTGTCTTTTGAAGGCGAAACCTCGCCATACATACAGTATGCTTATGCAAGGATACAGAGCATACTGAAGAAGCACAAAAAGAAGATCGATCCAAATGCAGATTTGAGTTTGCTTAATACCAAAGAGGATGTTGAATTAATAAAGCAACTTTCAGCTTTTCCTGAAACCGTGAAGAAAGCGACAGATGACTTAAGGCCTCATTTGATTGCGAATTCTACTTATGTCCTTGCGCAGAAGTTCAATGAATATTATCATATAAATCAGATACTGAAAGCTGATGAGAAAGTCAAGAAGGCAAGGCTGCTTCTTATTGCTTCTGTTGCTCAAGTTATTAAGAATTCGCTTCATCTGCTGGGGATTGATGTATTGGAGAGGATGTGAGGAGATTTATGGGTTTAGCAAACATTTTTTGTGCCTTTTTATTAAAATTGACTTTTACCAAAGTCAGAATGATCTACGGATAAGGAGGTTTGGGGATACATTACAATAAAACACTAACTTTTGGTGCTTAAAGTAGGCTTATTTGTTAAGAACTTAATGTTTTTCAATGAATTGCACTTTTGCCATTAACGAAAACAAAAAAATCAATAGACCCGCCGTCACTCTCCTCACCACTCGCTCTTACCCTTAAATTTAGTAGTCTTACTTTTTAAGAAAGACCTCTTGGTAACTTTAGAATAAATCCAACCACCATAGCTATACTAGCGATAAGAATTATACTAATGAATTCGTTGGAAATGTATAATGTTAATCTAGCCAATGATATAAAAGCCACAATTGTAGAAGTTATTAAAATTGGGTATTTGAAAAAATAAGCCCAATAAATAATCTTGCGTTGCTCACTAACCTCGTACCATCTGTATTTAATACCATAATTGGTTAATTTGTCTATCATCATTTTGTTATCTATATAACTCAACATAGAAATTGACCTGACAATCAATCCGACAAATCCAAATATAATTCCAACAAAGTAATACGTGGCTACATTACTTAATAATTGCATTGAACACAAGACAAACAATATAATTGCCAATACACCTGTAATGGCCACCCATATTAGCGTAACATTGCTTCTTATTTTTTTGACTTCTTTCCTAATCTTCTTTTCTTTTTCTTCAATTTTTATTACTTCTTTTTCCATTTTTATTATAAAAAGTATTGCTATGCTATTATTTATTATTATATTAAAAATATAAATTGATTGTTTTTATATTTTTTTAGCATTTGACATCAAATCATACACAAAATGAACATAATCAGTAAATTTTTCATCATAATCTCTATTATCACTAAAATCAATGTCGCTAAATAGCCATTCTAAGAATTGAACATAATCAGAAAGAAAAGGGGATTCTATTTTATTGATTTCCATAAAATTCTTAATCAAAGAAGATAATCTACTAGAAATAGTTAGTGTCCCAATTTTTGATATATTATTTTCAAGATTAAATTGTTTAATTACCATATTTTGAGTTAAATATGTCAATATACCATATTTTGAGTTAAATATGTCAATATAACCTTTAAGTTCATTAATTTTTAGATGATTCCCTAATTCATTAATAATAAAATATCTATGATATGGGATTTTGTATTTTTCCATTTCTTTTATTAATTCTTCAAAAGAAAAGGATTTTGCTTCAATATCTGCACGACCTTTGATATAAGTTTCAGATTTTCGATAACTTTTTTCATTAATATATTTATTTTTAAAATCAAAATGAAAGTCATTAATTTGTTCGGTTTTGAATTTTTCTATCCAACGATTAAAAAATGAGAGTTCATTTATATATCTCAATTTTCTTTGTAAGGTTGATAAATGAGCAAGTATTCTTGTAAGAAACTTATTTTCTTTTTGATAGTTTAATATTTTAATTTGCTCTTTTAAGTTAGTAATTTGAGCAACTGAAAATTTTCTATTTTTTCTTCTTTCATCTTTTTTTATATCATAAATAAAGGATGAAATCTGTTCTTTGTTAAAACTTGATGATTTTTTTCTTTCATCTTTTATATCATAAATAAGAGATGAAATCTGCCCTTTAAAATTTGATAAATGGTATCTACTATCATTATCGTCACTAATTAAAAATATAAGTTTATTATCTGGTAAAGTTTGTGATCCAATTAAATCATTCTTTATAATTAATTTATTTGACATTTTTCATCACTTTTCTAATAATCTAAAACTAATAAACCCTTCCCCTCTTATCAATCTTCTCAATATAAACTTTTGAAGAGGCATAATCCACAAAGTAAAGTATCCTGTAATCTCCAACTCTTATTCTGAATACTTTGGCGTTTTTGTAGCCTTCAACTCTTTCTATATCCTGCGGAAAAGGATTATTTTCCAGTTCATCAATCTTGTCTGATATTCTTTTCAGGAGTGTTTTGTCTTTAATGGATTTAAGAAATTTAAGCGCTGGCTTCTTTAATTCAGCAGAGAACATTTTATATTCCTATTTCCTTTTTCGCTTTTTTCCAGGAAACAAAATCAGAAGTGTCGCCGGCTTTTATTTTTGACATGCTTTGCTCTAATTGCTTTCGTTCTTCTCCGGTTAGCTTTGTATCCTCAATATATTCTGTTATGTAATTAACGCCTTTTCTTAAGGTCTCTATGTTGCTTTTCATTTCTGAAAGCGTGCCTAAAATTTGTTTTTGAAAATCAAGTTCTGCCATAGTATATTACTTAAATCAAAGATATATAAAAAACTATCTATAATCTCGGACACAAATAATTGATTGAAAATACTTTGTGTCCTCCTGACATAATGGCGGAATTGATTGATAATTTACTTCCGCCATTATAGAATGACCAAAACCTTTAAATACTCTGTCTACAACAACATCTATTGTAGACAATGACAATAACCATATCAACAAGGCTTCAGATGAAAGAAGCCAAAGAAATAGAAAAATTTGCCAAGGAAGAAGATTTGGATAAAAGCACCTTTGTTAAGAGGCTTATAAACAGGAGCTTGCAGGAATACAAGGCTGAGCATGCTTTTAGATTGTATAAGGAAGGCAAAGTTTCGCTTGGGAAGGCAGCAGAATTGGCTGGTAAGAGCCTGTGGGAAATGATTGAATTAATGAAAAAATATGATGTTTACTTAAATTACAGCATAGACGATTTAAAAGACGATTTGCAGACTATAAAGGAGAAAGGATGATAGTAGTTTCTAATACATCCCCTTTGATTTATTTGAGCAAAATAAAAAAGCTAGACTTGCTTTTGCAGTTATATAAAAAAATCCACATACCGCCAAAGGTTTTAGAAGAGCTGCTCAAGGAAAAAGAGGAGATTGCTTATTTCAAGGCTTTTGCATCGTCCTTTATAGTGGAAAAAGCTGACGGGAAAATGCCCGATTTCCAGCTGCATGGCGGCGAAACAGAGGCTATAAATCTTGCCTTGAATAAAAAGGCTGATATTATTTTATTAGATGACCATAAGGCAAGAAATGCTGCAAAAGCATTAGGGCTTAATGTCAAAGGCACTTTAGGCCTGCTCCTGACTTTCCTGGATAAAAAATTAATCTATAAGGATGAGTTTAGGTTTCTAATTGATGATTTAATTAAAGCAGACTTTAGAATCAGCATAGAATTGTATAATAAAGTTCTGAAAAAAGCCGAAAATCTCAACAGCAACCTTTAAAAATAACCTCTTCAGTAATGTTAAAATGCCCTCATTGCCCATCAATCTTGTAATGTTTGGAATTTTGGTGCTGATTTCCGCCTATTTTGCGGCAGCAGAAGTCGCCTTATTGTCCATAAGCAGGCTTAAGGTAAAGCACTTTCTGGCTCAAAAGAAGGCTGGAGCTGAGTATATACGGCTGCTGAAGGAGGATCCCGACAGGCTGCTATCTACCGTATTGATAGGCAACAATGTTGCAAATGTAGCTGCATCAGTCATAGCAACAAGGATAGCATTTGACCTTTTTGACAGCTATGCGCTGGCCATCGCAACAGGGGCCACAACTTTTGTTTTGCTTTTGTTTGGAGACATACTGCCAAAATCAATAGCAGCCAAGTATAATGAGAAAATAGCTTTTCTTATAGCAAAGCCGACATGGATACTGAGCATCATAGGATATCCTGCAATAAAAGTGCTGAAGTCCATCCTTGGGCCGCTCAACCCGAAAAAACACGATCCAATGATTACCGTAGAGGAGCTTAAGACTTATGTGGAAGCAGGGCATGAAGAAGGCTCGATAAAAGAGTTTGAGAAAAAGATGATTCACAGGATATTTGAGTTTGACCAGATAACCATCAAGGAGATAATGACACCTAAAGCAGACATGGCAATGGTCAACTCTAACGACACAATATCCAAGGCAATAAGCATCCCTACAGTCAAGCTTTATTCAAGGCTCCCTGTATACAGGAAAAGCAGGGATAAAATTGCAGGCATATTCAATGTGAAGGATGCCCTTAAGAATTTTGACAAAAAAAGGCTTAATGACAAGGTGGAAAAGCACATGAGAAAAGCGATTTTTGTGCCTGAGACATTAAAGATAGACAAGCTGCTCAGGGTTTTCCAGAAAAGAAACGAGCATATGGCAATAGTAGTCAATGAGCACGGCTCGATAACGGGGCTCGTCACGATAGAGAATGTGCTTGAGGAGATTGTAGGAGATATAAAGGACGAGACAGACAAGGCAGACGGGAACATAAAGCAGATAGACCCTAATTTCTGGTATGTCAAGGGAAATACAAGCATTGAGGAGCTGGAGGCAAAATTGGGCTTAAAGGCAAGAAAGCCTGCTGATTTTGACACATTCAACGGCCTGCTCATCCAAAGGTTTGGAAGGCTGCCAAAAGTCGGCGAGGAGCTGAGGCATGACAACTTCAGCATTAAAATAGAGGAGATGGACAATTACAGGGTGGCGCTGGCAAGCGTTTCAAGGGTGGAAAACCATCCTGTAAAATAAGTTTATCCATTATCAACAATTAATTATCAGGCACACTAGTAAAATATTCTTTATTTCCTTGATTCCATTTTAATGCTCTTCTTTTCCTTAATGGCAGCATTTGTCCGCCGGCATTGGCGGAAATTTATAATTATTCTGCAGCTTTATTGGAAAATCATGGATATCGGCACAAATGCAAAAACTTAAATATTTTATAAATTCATTATATTGATTGTGGTCTTTTATGAAACTGGCAAGCGCGGCATTCCGGCATCAGGGGCAGATTCCGCCCAAATACACCTGCGACGGCGATGATGGCTCTCCTCCGCTGATTATCAGCGATGCCCCTAAAAACGCGCAGTCTCTGGCTTTGGTCTGCGATGATCCTGATGCGCCTGTTGGAACGTTTGTGCACTGGGTTGCATGGAATATCCCGCCGGATATTGGGCAGATTCCTGAAAACCACAAGTTCCAGAACGAAGGCATCACTGATTTTGGAAGAAGAGGGTGGGGAGGGCCATGCCCGCCTTCAGGGACGCACAGGTATTTCTTCAAATTATATGCTTTGGATACAACTCTAAATTTACCCCCGACTGCGGGAAAAAAAGAGCTGGAATATGCGATGAAAGGGCATGTTTTGGGTGAGGC
>CAYVTQ010000034.1:0-16746 GCA_964454865.1 uncultured Methanosarcinales archaeon | reverse complement strand
ATGCCCTTCAAAAACCGCCATGAAGCAGGCAAAATGCTGGCAGAAGCCCTTAAAAAATACAAAAACAGCAAAAATGCGATAGTCCTGGCAATACCAAGAGGAGGCGTTGAGGTTGGCTACAAGATAGCTAAAACTCTCAAAATAAAGCTAGACCTGATTATAACAAAAAAGATAGGCCTGCCGGGCGACGAAGAATTCGCAATCGGCTCAGTTGCCCCTGACAAAAGCTATTCAATAAATGACAGGATAACAAGTGTATACAATATTTCAGAAAAAAGAATAAAAGAGATGGCAAGGGAGATTGGAAAGGAAATAGAAAGAAGGTATAGGGCATACAAGGGCTCTTATAATCTGCAGAATCTAAAAAATAAAATTGTGATTCTTGTTGATGACGGCATTGCCACTGGATTTACTGTAAAAGCAGCAATAGAGTTTGTAAGAAAACAAAAGCCGAAGAAGATAATCCTTGCAGTTCCTGTTGCGCCGAAAGGCACTATTCAGGAAATAAAGAAAATTGCTGATGAGGTTGTCTGCCTCAATGCTTCAGATGATTTTTATTCGATATCCCAGTTTTACGGGGACTTTCCGCAGCTTGATGACAGGGAAGTGAAGAAATATTTAAATACTAAATAGTGACTGACACCGTAAATGAATAAAATCAATCTTAATAACTCGTGCAAATTCTTCTGTTGCTGTTAGCCTGCATTTGTTTAGATTATAATTTTAATCTTCTTAAAATAAAACACATGGAGGCAAAAATGTCAAACCTATCAAACTATGAAGCAACTGCTGAAAAATTGATGAAATCCTATGAAAAGGACGAAGAGCCTTTCATTATAGGGGCGAACATTTCATTCCCGGAAAGAAGCATTGGTTTTGAGGAATTGGAGGTTCTAAGAAAAATATTGTTCCCGAATTACTGGAATGCGGGCAGTGCAGCAAAAAACAGGGAAGAATTGATAGAAATAATAAAAAAATTTAATGGTATTTTGTTTAATGGAATAAAGCCATATATAAGTGATGACAATAAAATCAATGAGATTTTAAATAATACTCTTAAAAAACTGCCGGAAATAAGAGAAACTCTCAAAAAAGACTGTGAGGCAGCCTATAAAGGAGATCCTGCTGCAAGGGACTACACAGTGATAATAAGGTCATATCCGGGGTTCAATGCAGTGCTGATGCAAAGAATTGCAAGGGTTTTGTATGAGAACGGCGTGCCATCTTATCCGAGAGAGATTATGGAGCATATACATTCATTCACCGGAATTGACATCCATCCCGGGGCAAAAATAGGGGAATATTTTTTCATAGATCACGGCACCGGAGTTGTCATAGGGGAAACTGCCGAAATAGGCGACTGGGTGAGGCTTTACCAAGGCGTTACTTTGGGAGTTTTGCATTTTCAGAAGGAAGGCGAAAGCAATGCGCTGAAGAAAGGCTACAAAAGGCATCCTACATTAGGCAGCAATGTTGTCGTGGGGGCGGGCGCAAAATTATTCGGGCCGATTAATGTGGGCAGCAATGTCAACATCGGCGCAAATTCGTGGATACAGGAGGATATTCCCGACAATACAACTTTGTTCATTTCTGAGCATCCGAAATTGGTGAAGAGGCAGAATGGAAGCGGAAAATAAAATTTTGGAGGCGAGTTTTATTCATAATACTGTAAGAATTATTACAACTATAATTATAAAAATAACAATTAAAATCTTCCTCATAGGATAGTTTTAAATTATTCACTTTATAATTCTTTGGTTTGAATACAAAAAAGAAACCATTATATACAATAAAATCAAGTTAATGCAAAAAGATGGTGAATGCATTACTTGTAATCCTTGTAGCGCTGATTGCAGCTTATGTATTCTCAGAGATATTCAGGCGCCTGGGGCTTCCAAGAGTCATCGGGCAGATTCTTGCCGGAATAGTGCTGGGCGCAACTGCATTAAGCAAGTTTTTCTTTACTGAAGATATATCCTCGGCATTTTCAATAATAACAAACATCGGCATAATACTGCTGTTTTTCTTCATAGGGCTTGAGATAAACCTGAAGGAGTTCAAAAGAAACTTCAGGGAATCTGCGCATATAGCGATTTTCAACACTTTAATCCCGCTTATTGCCGCCTTTCTGGCAGGCAAATTCCTGTTTGGATTCAGCAACCTGACATCCATCATTCTGGGAATCTCTGTTTCAGTCAGCTCGCAGGCAATATCGTTGGATATTCTTGAGGAATTAAAGCTAATAAGAAGCAAAATAGGAAATCTCATAATTGCTTCCGGAACTGTTGATGACGTATTCGAGCTTCTTCTTATAAGCGGCATACTTGTTGTTTTTCATTCTGCTGCACTAAGCGCAGCCACTCCTCTGGGCCTTTTCTCAGACATCCTGATTTTTGTCCTTATAGTCATCATATTCAGGATATTCCTCATACCGTTTGCATTAAAGATGTTTGAAGAGGAGAAATCGCAGGCCAGCCTCTTCATGGGAGCTTTGATAATAGTGCTCTCAATGGCTTACCTGTCTGAAATGCTAGGCATAAGCTCGCTGATAGGCGCCTTGGTTGCAGGCATGCTTGTAAGGCAGACACTTCTTACAGGGGCGGACAGGAAGCCATGGAGAAAAAATGAGATATCTCACGCAATCCACATAATTTCATTCGGGTTTCTCATTCCGCTGTTCTTTGTCAATGTCGGGCTGAATACAGACCTCCCTTCAGTTTCCTCAAATCTGCTTCTTATTGCCGTGCTGCTAGTGATTGACTTTGGCGGAACGCTGGCAGGGACGCTGATAGGGGTGCTTTTGAACAAAGGAAGCATAAAGGAAGGGCTGATTGTCGGATTCGGCGTCCTGCCCAAGGGAGACACGGAGCTTGTAATAGCGACATTAGCGCTTAATAACGGGCTGATAACAAGGGATATATTCACTGCAATCATCGCAGTTGCGATTTTCAGCACTTTCTTTGCGCCGATTGTGTTTAGGAAATTGGCAAGGAAGCATGCTGGAGCAAAAGGATGAAATTGGCAGTCACAGCTCAAACTCTCCGATAAAGCCAAGAATCAGCCTGTATTTTTCAAGATACATAAATCCTTTGTCTGTAAGCGTTATGTATTTTCTCCCTTTATTATCAGTGATTTCTTTTACAAATCCCTTGGAAATCAGCTCATAATAATAATCCGAAAAGCCGCGTGAAGAAAGGTTTGACTGCCTCAGAAGGGGTGTAGGGCGGATTGAATTGCTATGGTCTTTAATGATGCTTAAAATGTCATATACCACTTCCAGGCGATCCCTCTTTTTATTGTTCATCTTACCCACTTGGAGACCCTGTAATAAATTGACAGGAACACTGCCAAAGAAATGACCTCAAACAATATTTCAATCTCAAAAGAAAAAGCCCTTCTCTTCCCTATTATAAAAAGATTGATAAGCCATAGCGCTGATACAAGAAAATACAGTATCCTTATGCCGGAGATTTTCTTTTCATGCTTGTGCAGGCTGAGGATCAATATCGCCCCGAATATAAGCAGGGCAGACTGGAAATAAAAAAGAAGTATGTGGGATCTTGTGAAGAATGACGCAATGGACAGCAGCAGGGTTATGCTGTGGCCCATAACAAGCAGATTTCGGTTGTTGAATTCCTTCCAAATTGAGCTGAAAATAAGGTAAAAGATGCTGATAGTGCTGAAATATCCCATGGAAAGGATGAATAAAGGCGCGAACATGCCTCTCGGCACAATAAAATCAAAAGTGATGCTGGAGAGCAGCACAATGCTGAACAGGAATCTGAGCGCATAAGACAAGCCAAAAAACAGGAATGCGCCGCGGAAATACTTAATGCCTTTGTGCCTTGTCAGCTCATAGCTCTCTTTTGTCTTGATATAGATAAGGAAGCAGAACACAACAGCGATTATTGTAAATACTAGCTCTGCTCCGAAAAGCATAGGGTCAAAAAATCTTGGAAATGCCATCACATACCGCCAAGGCTCTTTTTTATTTAAAGGTTTATAATAAAAATGGATTGAAGGTCCACCTTATTTATAAAGCCAAATCAAAATAGGCATGAAGATTAATTGAAATGGGCAAAAAACTCAACAAATCCGTAATAAGCCTCAAAAATATATGGAAAACCTACAGGATGGGGGAAGTCGAAGTAAATGCATTGAGGGGCGTGAGCCTGGAAATAAATCAGGGGGAGTTTGTCGCCATAACAGGCTCAAGCGGCTCGGGCAAGAGCACGATGATGAATCTCGTCGGCTGCCTTGACTTGCCCACAAAAGGCGCAATATACCTTGACGGCAGGGACATATCATCACTAAGCGAGTCGGACCTGGCCCAAATCAGGGGCAAAAAGATAGGGTTCATTTTCCAGCAGTTCCATCTGATACCAACCTTAAGCGCATTGGAGAATGTCATGCTGCCGCTGGAGTTTCAGGACATTCCAGCTGATGCCTCAAGGAAAAGGGCGGAAGGGATACTGGATAAAGTCGGGCTGGGGGACAGGACAGGGCACCTGCCTTCCCAGCTGTCAGGGGGGCAGCAGCAGAGAGTTGCAATAGCAAGAAGCCTGGCAAATAATCCCGACGTCATTCTTGCGGATGAGCCGACAGGAAACCTTGACAGCGTGTCCGGGGCAAATGTTATCAGCCTGCTCGAAAATTTATGGAAAAAAGAAAGCAAGACAATCATAATGGTGACGCATGATTTGAAGCTTGCAGGCCATGCAAAGAGGATAATCCAGCTAAAAGACGGTCAGATTATAAAAGGAGGTTAAAAATGAAAAAAGCAATTTCAGGTGTTGTTTTGTTTCTGGTGCTATTGGCCGCAGCCAGGGCAGTTGAATACGAGTCCCCTGTATTGAAAGTCACCTTGCTGAACCAGGATCCGGATCCTGCAAGGGCAGGCGACACGGTTGAAGCCAGATTCAGGGTTGAAAATACAGGCGGAGGAAGCGTTGGGAGCCTGGAGATTGAGGTTCCAAAAAATTATCCTTTTGAAGTGATTGACGGCCCTTCCATTCAGAATCTTGGCGCGCTTTACGAATACCAGACAAATAAGAATTATGTCAGCTTCCAGTTCAAGCTGAAAATAGACAAAGATGCCGTCAAGGGGCAGCATGAATTAAAATTAAGGTACAGGTGGGACAAGGGTGAATGGATTGCTGTCAGCTTCAACATTGACGTGACAAGCAAGGAATTTGCGCAGATAATCTATGTGGACAAGGCCAAAATAGAGCCCGGCAAGGAGACGGAAATGAAGTTCACAATCACAAATATAGGGAATGCGCCGCTGCAGAACATGGTTTTTTCATGGTCAGAGGCGGATGGTGTCATATTGCCCGTATTCTCTGATGACACTAAATACATAAAATATCTTGATGTGGATGATTCCATAGAGCTTACATATACAGTTATTGCGGATGTCAATTCAAACCCGGGATTGTACCAATTGGATTTGAGCCTGTCCTATGAATCAACAGATGCGGCATCCACTGTCATCAAAACCAAGGCGGGAATTTTTGTGGGCGGTGAAACTGATTTTGACGTCGCGTTCTCTGAGAGCAGCCAGGGGCAGACATCCCTGTCGGTCGCAAATACAGGGAATAATCCTGCATTGTCGGTTTCTGTAAGGATTCCCGAGCAGTCCAGCTTCAGGGTCAGCGGCAGCAATTCAGCGATAATAGGAAACCTTGACAAGGGAGACTACACGATTGTTTCATTCCAGATAGCCCAGAGCGGAATGGGGAATTTTAGCGGAGCAAGGCAGCAAAGGCAAGCTTCGCAAAATGCACAAAATGGGGGGACTGCCGGAAGGAACAACAATCTCAAAGTCGCGATAGATTACACAGACACCACAGGCGAAAGAAGAAGCGTGCAGAAGGACGTGCCTATACAGTTCAGGGCAGCTTCAGGAGATACAGCGCAAACTATGAGCCATATGTCAACAGCACAGCAAACAAGCTGGTGGCAGAGCAAGGCATTTTATATCCCGGCAATAATTGCTGTTCTGGCTGCAGGCTTTGTTCTTTACAGGAAGAAATCATTGAGGGGAAAAATAATCGGAATTTTACGCAGGAAGAGATGAAAATAAAAAAATCCTTCAAGCTGGCTCTGAACATTCTGCTGCACAGCAAATTAAGAAGCTGGCTTACAGTCATAGGAATCGTCATAGGGGTTGCTGCAATAGTGGCGATAGTTTCAATTGGAGAGGGGGCGCAGGCAAATGTTGAGGAAAGACTGAGCGGTTTGGGAGCAGACCTTATCACAGTCTCTCCGGGCTTTGAAAGGGCTTCTGGAGGATTCAGGGGCGGCTTTGGAGGAGGGCATGTAATGAGAACTTCTGATTCATCAATAACCTCAAAAGCAAAAAATTTAACAAGCAAAGACATAACAATTATTAAGTCAGTTGAAGGAGTGGGCTTTGTCAATGGGGCTGTTTCCGGAAGGGCTGATGTATTTTATCTTGCTGAAAGCGCTTCTGTGTCCGTGCAGGGAGTTGACCCGCTGGCATGGAGAAATATTGTCACAGCAGAGCTGGAATCAGGAAGATACTTGAATGCAGGAGACGCAAATGTCGTGGTGATTGGAAGCAGGGTTGCCAAAACCACATTCAAGCAGGCTTTGGTGCTGAACAGGGACATGGACATTGAAGGAAGGCTGTTTAAGGTTGTAGGCATACTGAAAGAGTCTGGCGGATTTGGCGGGGAGGACAGCAGAATCATAATGCCCATAGAGCAGGCAAGGGACATTCTGGAAGATGTTGGAAATGAAAGGCTTGATTCAATCACAATAAAGGCCCTTGATCCAGATTTAGTCGACCAGATTGTAAGCGAAATTGACTCCAAGATTATGCTCTCAAGGCACGTGACTGCAAGGACAAAAGATTTCAGCGTGACTTCATCAAAAGCAACGCAGGAAAGGCTGCAGGAAATCACGCAGACTTTTACATTGTTTCTGGCTGCAATAGCGGCAGTCTCATTGATTGTAGGCGCAGTCGGCATCGCAAACACATTGTTCACTTCTGTGCTGGAGAAAACGAAGGAAATAGGCATAATGAAAGCCATAGGCGCAAGAAACTCTGACATAATGATGGTGTTTCTTCTCAATTCAGGATTGGTGGGGCTGGCAGGAGGAGTCCTTGGAATTGCACTAGGCTCCGGAATTTCCGCATTGCTCCCGAATTTATTATCCGGCTTAGGCCCGGGAGGGAGCGTCAAGACAGTCATCCCTTTAGGCCTTTTAGCTGAAGCCCTGTTCATATCAATTGGAATAGGCATGATTGCAGGAGCGATTCCCGCTTACAGGGCTTCTAAATTAAAGCCTGTTGACGCGCTTAGGTATGAATAGGCTTCGGTGAAAATCTTTTCAAGGTTGCCGTCGGCTCGGCTGTAAAATTGAAAGCGATGACTTACATTCCCCGTAAGGGACGTCCCCCTTGTCAGTTTTACGCCTGTAGTTTAAGAGCCTCGCATAATTGACGGCAACTACATTTTCACCGAAGCCTTATGAACAAAAAGTTATTTAAATTTAGTAATGTAAACCTAGCCCCATATGCCGAAGAAAATCTCCCTAAAGCAGTTCCTCATGAGGACAGGCTATTTCAGGAATGCAGAGGAATGCATTTCTGCCATAAGAAAAGGAGAAGTGACCCTTAATGGGGCAATGTTAGACAACCCAAACCATTATTTCAACCCAAAGAAGAATATTGTGCAGTACAAAAGCCAGAAGATTAAGCCTGTAAAAAAGATGTATTTTGCGCTGAACAAGCCCCATGGATTTATATGCCAGAAGTCGCCTGGGGAAAAGTCCATTTATGATTTGCTTGAGTCCCCAAAGCTGCCAAAGCCTCATGCCTCTTCATTGTTTGCAGTCGGAAGGCTTGACAAGGATACTGAAGGGCTGATGATAATTACAAATGACGGCAAGCTGTCTGACAGATTGGCAAAGCCGGAGAAAAACGTCAGCAAAACATATCTTGCTGAGCTGGAAAAGCCAATAAGTCAGGAGCAGATAAGCAGAATGGAGAACGGCATTGAGATCATTGTTGGCGGCAAGCCCTACAAAACAAAGCCGTGCACTATAAAATCAATAAGCGATAAGAAACTTGAAATCACGATCTATGAAGGCAAGAAGAGGCAGATAAGAAAGATGCTGGAAGCAGCCGGCAGCAGTGTTTCATTATTAAGGAGAATTGCAATAGGCGGGCTTGAATTAGGAGATTTAAAGGCAGGGCATTTAAAGGAATTCCAGAGGGAGGAGATTTATAAGAGGCTGTTTGATGGGCCCAAGGAGAATCGAACTCCTGCCCCAACCCTGTGAAGGTCGTGTCCTGGCCGTTAGACTATGGGCCCTGAAAAAGGGGATTCTTTGGCACTTATTTTGATGTTTTCAGGGCAAAAACTAAAACTCCTTTAAGAATTTAATCAATTCATTGGCCTCTTCAAGCTCAAAGAACTCTTTTTTTGTTATTGACGGCAGGTCCTTGGGCTTTTTCTTGTCAAAAATAACAAGATTATCAGCGTCAATAAGTTTTGACAGCGACCTCACGTCCGGGTTTATTTTGTCGCCAATCTCAGTCAGGATAATTTCCTTGCCCTTTTTTGCAATTACATTGAAAGGCGTTTTTTTTGTGTCTGCCGCCTCAAATCCAAGATTGACATATTTATTGGCTATGTCTGTAGTGCATTTGCCGGGCATTGCAGCTTTTGTGTCAAAGATATTTACTTCCTCAAACACATTATCCCCGAAAACCCTGCGTATCTTCAATGCAGTGTTTATTGTGACTTCGGAATCTTTGTTTTCATAATTAAAAATCATCCTGCCGGACACGCCGACCACTTTTGACATTGAATTGATTGAGTGCCCCAGCTCCTCGCGCTTTCCCTTGAGCTTGGCGGAATCCAGCAAAGCTGTCAGGCCAGCCTGGTTGCTCCTGATGAATGGCATTTTGCTGTTGATGCAGCTGAAGAAAGTTTCCGGGCTGATTGTCCACATCCCAAACCTAACGTAAACCACGTTGTCCTGAAGCTTTCCTCCCGCCTTGTCAGCAACTATGACAGGAGAGGCATTGATGTAGGACGCAACCGAGATCATTTCCTCGGAATACTCCCTGCTTATCGAATTAGCATCTTCAAGAACCTTGATAAGCAAAATTACCTCCTCCTTCCTTGCCAGTATGTCAAAGCTGCTTCTTGTGAGGCTTTTAACTACAAATCCTTTCTTGAGCAGGAACAGCTCTACTTTTTCAAGCGGCTTTTGTTTCATATCAGTGAATTAAAAAGGCAGGATTAAAAAGATTTCGGTTGCGGGACTGATAGAGACAATATGAAAAATCAATAAATATATAAAAACAGATTTAAAACATCATCTCCGATGAAAAAGCTCATAGCAGGCAACTGGAAGATGAACAACAATATTGAGGAATCTGTTTCTTTAATAAAATCATTAAAACTAAAATTAAAGAATATTATAGATGATGTTGAAGTCGCTGTCTTTCCTTCTTTCGCCTCTTTAAGCGATGCTGCAAGGGAGCTGAAAGGCAGCAGCATAGAATTAGGCGCCCAAAACCTTTATTTCGAGGAGAAAGGGGCTTTCACAGGAGAAATCTCCACATTGATGCTGAAAGGAATCTGCAAATATGCCATCATAGGGCATTCTGAAAGAAGGAATATTTTTCACGAAACTGATGAGATGGTAAACAAAAAGCTGATTGCTGCGCTGGAGCATGGCATCATCCCGATATTCTGCATCGGCGAGAAGCTGGATGAAAGGGAAAAGGGAATCGAGAGAAATGTGGTGCAAAACCAGCTGAAAAAAGGATTGGAAGGCATTGGAAAATACAGGATTGCAAAGATGGTAATTGCCTACGAGCCGGTTTGGGCAATCGGAACAGGAAAGAATGCAACGCCTGAGCAGGCGCAGGAAATGCACGCATTCATCAAGTCATTCTTAAAAAAGGAATGCGGGAATGATGTTGCCAAAAACATCAGGGTCATTTACGGCGGCAGTGTAAAGCCAGACAATATAGAAGGGCTGATAAGGCAGAAAGACATTGACGGCGCTTTGGTTGGCGGCGCGTCATTGGATGCTGAGGGTTTTGCAAAAGTAGTCAATGCCTCTTCTGGAAATTAAAAACAAGAAAAATAAAATAAGAAAAAATAATACAAGTTTATCTCCTCTTAATCCACCTTGCAACAGCCCATATCAATCCTGCTGCAACCGCGTAAGGCAGCGCAATGAACACAAGGCTGAACAGGCTGTTTATGCTTGACACAAGGTTCCTTACAAGCTCTGAAAACTTGACAAGCACGATTCCGGCGTATTCCGATTGTTTTTCGTTTATTGAAATATATACAGTGGAATAATCAACCTGCTTGTCCATGTTCTTCATTGAATCTTCAAGATACTTAATCCTTCTTTCCAAGTCGAATATCTTGTCATTCAGCTGGATTTTGTCAGCAACAAGAGTGGCTTCATCGTACATCTTCCTGAATCTTTCAAGCCTCTGCTTTTCCGCATCAAGCTCAATCTTTGAATTAGTATAGCTTCCTGTTATATCTTCTGCATTTTCATTGAAAGACTTGACTTCACCAATGCCTTTCAGCTGCAGCACAACATCCTTATACTTTTTTGTATCAACTTTTATTGTATAATAGCCGTTGTAATATGTCTTCCATCCTGTCTCGTACTTATTGACATTCTCATTCAGTAAATAGGAGCTTGACGAAGACACAATGGATTTCAGCTTTGCCTCAGCATCCTTGAAAGCGCCTTGTTTGACCTCATTTGTCATGCTTGCAGTCTTTGTGATCTTTCTTTCCGACACTTCAGGCGCAAAGTCTCCCTGCGGCATTGGCGGGATTATCCCGTAGCCCCTGTCATAAGAAGCGGATTCTGCAACAGCCATTTTGCTGGCGAAATAGCCTCCCGAAGACTGTGCAAGGCCCTGCAAAGGCGAGCCTGAATTAAGCGCCAGGAAAGCAACAGCAATTACCAATACTAAAAGCCAATTTTCCTTTATCTTGTACAGTTGGTTTTTGAATGACATTTTTATTACCTCCATAAATTTTAGCTGATATGTGTAGAAAGCACTAGAACAAACTTATTTATAAATGTGTTTATAGGTTTAAATTGGGTTGAAGTTATGAATTAGTCTTCATCAGTTATCTCTATTCTTACTGCTATTCTACAAGACATAATGGAAAAATAGTTATGGGAGTTTATTTAAGATTTGTGATTTTTGTTGTGGTGTTAAGTAAGCGTCAGATAAGATGGAACAAGATAAACAAGACAGACATAAAGTTTTTAATGGCGGACGTACTTATCGGCACGTATGGGTACAAAATACTATATCCCTAATTTATCAAGATTTCTCAGTAAAAAAGATAGTAGTAAGACTGAAATCGTGAAAGTAGATAGTAGAAATGACAATATTGTAGAGTTTAATAATGGAAATGACTTAAATGTACTAATAAAATCCATAGAAGAACATGATTTTGTGAATGACAAAGAAGTAAAGGAGTATTTTGATACAAATTTTCCTGAGATTAGCAAGGAACTGACAAGTGTACCTATTGATTTGGAGGAACTAAAAAGAACTTTAAGATTTATGTTTTCAGAATTGCCAGATGAGTTCTTTGAGGAGAAAAATGTCCCTATTTTCCTCAAAAAATCTTAAATTTTCTCTTCAGAAAAAAAGAAACTTTATTCATCCTAACTAATGTTAAAAATGGAAAACTGGAATATAAGGACTACTACAGGCATACTGGAACATTGGATTTTTATTTCAGAATGATTAAATTAACCTTTGATTTAGAAACTTACTATTCAACCATATGTGATGCCCAATCAGTTATCCATAGGGCATTGTTAAGAGAAATATTATTTAACAGTAAAAAGATTGAAAGACTAGAACTAAATCTAATCAACAGGTCTTTAAATTTGACCGGGACATCTCTAGTTGATTTTAAGTTCAAGCTTGAAGAGATACAAAAAGAAATTAGAGAGCATAAGAACTTCATAAAGCGAACTAATATTGCCGTTCCTGTAGACTATTACGACCAAGAACTATGGGTTTCGGAAAAGATAAAGGAAACAATCCACGATGCAGACGAACGAATAGGCAAGATATACGATGCAAAAAAGAAGGTTGAAGAAAAGATTAAGGAAAATAAAGGGGTCCTTACACTCGATAACGCTAAAAATATATTGGAACTCGTAATTGCCTTACTAAAAAAATAAGAAAAATCTATTTTTTGAATTTTTTAGAGAGTACTTTATCAAATCCTACTGCGACTGATTTCTTTTTAAGTTCGCTTATATCTTCATCTAACTTTGTTAATACATGATCGCTGTACTCTTTCATATTCTGCGATACTTTGTTTATATCTACCATATTCCTACTAAAAGAATAAGAGTATTTAAAATTATCTATGGCTTCTGGGTTAATGTTAGCCTAATAAGTCTAAGCCATCTATTAACCCTAACATTAAGTTTCAGTCACGCTAGTTCTCAAGGCACTTCCCGTCGTTGCATCTGCTTCTATAAAGTTATACTTTAAGAAGAGTATATACCAACACAACTCCTTCAATCCTCCTCAACCGCAGAAATTCCCTTCCATTTCTTCTTCGCCAGTTCCCACCTTTCCATGTTGCCGATGTCGAACCACTGGCCTGAGAATGGGAAGCCTCTTAATCTGCCCATCTCAGCTAATTTTGGAAAAACGTCTTTTTCGAGCATTGAGAATCCGGGCTTTATCATGTCAATGACTTCCGGCTCTAAAATGTAAAAGCCTGCATTTATGAGATTTGAAGGGGCGTTTTCTTTTTTCGGCTTCTCTATGAATTCTACAATCCTGCTGCCTTCGAGCTTTGCTACGCCGTAATGGGAGGGGTCTTCTACTGTGGTCAATGCGATTGTGGCCAAGGCTCCTTTTCTCCTGTGCAGCCTGAACATCCTCGGGATGTTGATGTCTTTCAGCTCATCTCCGTTTGAGCAGATGAAGCTTTCCTTCAAGTGAGGCTTTGCGAGAAGCAATGGCCCTGCTGTGCCCAGAGGCTCGTTTTCCTCAACATATTCTATGCTCATGCCGTGGCTGCTTCCGTCACCGAAATGTGATTTTATTTTCTCCTTCAGATGGCCGACTGACAGAATCACATCGCGGATGCCGTATTTCTTCAGCAGGTCAAGAAGATGCCCTGTAACTGTCTTTTCACAGACCTCAAGAAGCGCCTTTGGAATTGTATTTGTTATAGGCTGGAGCCTTGTGCCCTTGCCGCCTACAAGCAGAATGGCTTTAGCCGGGATGTTTGAGCCAAGGGCTTCTGCAAGCAGGAATTCAATCTCCTGAGACCTGTTCTTAATGTGCGTGCCGTCAATTCTCTTGTCTATCTGCTCCAGCAACCTGTCATCGAGAGTTATTGTTATGCGTTCTTTCATTCCAGCCCCAAGACACGCTTTAAATATAAGTTTATAAACCTTTTGATTTTGGTATGATGAGGTATGATAAACAAAAAGTTTATATATAACTGCTAAATCAATCCATTCGGGGTGTAGTTTTTTGGACAGAAATCTTGCGATGGAATTTGTAAGGGCTACAGAAGCTGCAGCGCTGAGCAGCGCAAGATGGGTAGGGAAAGGCGACAACAAGGCGGCAGACAATGCGGCTGTTGAAGCCATGAGGCATTTCTTCAATAATGTTGACATCCAGGGCACTGTAGTGATAGGCGAAGGCGAAAGAGACGAAGCGCCTATGCTTTACATCGGCGAAAAATTAGGGACAGGTAAAGGAACTAAAGTCGATATTGCTGTTGACCCATTGGAAGGCACTACAATCACTGCAAAAGGAGGCCCAAATGCGCTGAGCGTCTTGGCTGCGGCGCCTGGCGGCACGATGCTTCACGCTCCTGATACTTACATGGATAAGATAGCAGTCGGAAGCGAGGCAAAAGGCGCGGTTGATTTGGATGCTTCTGTCAGGGAAAACGTGGAGGCAGTCGCGGCAAAGCTGAAAAAGGACATAGAAGAAGTTACAGTCATAATTCTTGAGAGAGACAGGCACCAAAAGCTCATCGAGGAAGTCAGGAAGTGCGGGTGCAGGATTGTACTGATACCGGACGGCGACATTGCAGGCGCGCTTGCTCCGGCAATTCCAGACAGCGGCATTGATCTGCTTCTTGGAGTAGGGGCTGCTCCTGAGGGAGTGATAGCAGCAGCAGGCCTGAAATGCCTTGGCGGCGAGATACAGGGCAGATTGAAGTTCAGAAATGATGAAGAGAAAGCAAGGGCGAAAAAGATGGGCCTCAAAGATTTGAACATGAAATTTGGAACAGATGACTTGGTGAGAAGCAACGAGGCTCTGTTTGCGGCAACAGGAGTCACTAACGGCACAATACTGAGAGGGGTTAATTTTACAAGCGACGGCGCAGTGACCCACTCAATAGTGATGCGCTCAAAGACAAAAACTGTAAGGTTTATAGAAGGGCATCACAAGTTCGAGCATTTTCC
This sequence comes from uncultured Methanosarcinales archaeon, assembly GCA_964454865.1. Classification (GTDB taxonomy): domain Archaea; phylum Nanobdellota; class Nanobdellia; order Woesearchaeales; family GW2011-AR4; genus JACOZO01. The sequence goes on along the minus strand of CAYVTQ010000034.1, from coordinate 2,247 downwards.
TGAGTTTTAGAAAATTATATCAGTAGCAAACTTAATTTACATTAATAATCCAATAATAAAAATCAACAAAATTTAATTCGGGGGGACTTTGCTCCTCGCACTTTATGTGCAAGTGATGGTCCCTTATAGAACGCGAGGCAAGACAAAGTCTTGCCAAATACCCGCCCCTTCGCTTATGGAATATAGTGTGCGCAGAACTGCCCGCCGCACTGGGCGGGTTGTGAAAGTTTATATCCAATCAATGCGCCGCAACAATGGCGGCGCCTAGACCCAAAGGAAGGAAAATTTATTTAAAAGTCAAAAATTAAAATTTAATTCAAGCCGATTTAATAAAAAACAAAAAACTGATAACAAAAACAAAAGGTGATAAAAAATGAGCCATCATACGCATTTATCGGAAAAAGATGTTGCTGTGCCTGCAGACGTGCCTGCTGCAATGAAGAATGAATATGTAAAAAATTATCTCGCAGCCACCCATAATACAGGCAGGCTTATGCTTTTTGCAGGAGACCAGAAGATAGAGCACCTTAATGATGATTTCTACGGCAAAATAAAAGTTGACGGAAAGGAAGTAAGCATCCCTGCGGATGATGCGGACCCTGAGCACCTGTTCAGGATAGCAAGCAGGGCGAGAATCGGAGTTTTTGCGACCCAACTTGGACTGATTGCAAAATACGGGCCAAGCTACAATAAAGTGCCTTATCTTGTCAAGCTTAATTCAAAATCGCATCTTGTCAAGACAGCGCAGAAGGACCCTTTGAGCCATGCAGCATGGTCTGTTGAGGATGCCGTGAAGTTCAAAAAGGATTCAGGGCTGAACATAATAGGAGTAGGATATACTGTCTATGCGGGCAGCGAGTTTGAAAATGAGATGGTCAGGGAAGCGGCGCAGGCTGCATTCAAGGCGCACCAAAACGGGATGCTTGCGGTGTTCTGGATGTATCCGCGCGGAAAGGCAGTTTTGGACGAGAAAGACCCTCATTTGGTTGCAGGAGCTGCAGGAATGGGCTCGTGCCTCGGAGCAGATTTTGTCAAGGTAAATTATCCTAAGCCAAAAGAAGGCAAGGCAGCAGAGGCTTTCAAGGAAGCAGTCATGGCAGCTGGAAAAAGGACAAAAGTCATAACAGCAGGAGGCGGCTCAAAAGGAGTGCGGGACTTTCTGCAGGAAACATGGGACCAGATTAATATATCTGGCTGCTGCGGAAATGCAACCGGAAGGAATATACACCAAAAGCATCTGGACGAGGCCATAAGGCTTGCCAATGCAGTTTCAGCTATTACGCTTGATGAGAAAAGCGTTGACGAGGCAATGAAAATTTACGGGAAATAACTGATTAAAAGAGAGCGCAAAATGGCAATAAAAGTCGGGGTTGTTGGATACGGCACAATCGGGAAGAGAGTAGCCGATGCCGTGAAGCTGCAGAAGGACATGAAGCTTGTAGGCGTCACGGCGCACTCGTTCAATTACAGGATGCTTTCAGCGCATGAGCTTAAAATACCAATGTATGCCATTGACACTGAAAATGACCTGAAGTCCCACGGCATAAACCCAGCAGGCACGTTCTCTGATCTTGTGGAAGAGGCTGATGTGATTGTGGACTGCACGCCTTCAAAAGTCGGGAAGGAGAACAAGGATAATCATTATGCCCAAAAAAAAGTCAAGGCAATTTTTCAGGGCGGGGAGAAGCCGGAAATAGCGGACTGCAGCTTTGTGGCTCAGTGCAATTACAATGAGGCTGTAGGGAAAAATTTTGTCAGGGTTGTGAGCTGCAACACGACAGGCTTGTGCAGGACATTGCACGCTGTTGACAAGGCTTACGGCATTGTGAGCGTCCATGCCACTATGGTAAGGAGAGCTGCTGATCCATGGGACATCTATCACGGCCCTATAAATGCCATTGTCCCTGTGCTGGAGCTGCCGAGCCATCACGGGCCTGATGCAAGGACTGTGCTGCATGACATGGAAATTTTCACCACAGCGATGTCCGTGCCGACAACTTTGATGCACCTGCACAGCATTACAGCTGACATAAAAAAAGAAACAAGCGTGCAGGATGTCATCAATATGTTTAAAAAAACTACAAGGGTCAGGGTTGTAAGAAATGCCGAGAAGATGAGGTCAACAGCAGAAATAATGGAGTTTGCAAAGGACATCGGAAGATTGAGAGGAGATATGCCAGAAATCTGTTTGTGGGAGGAAGCAATCGGCGTTTACAAGAAAAAGTTATTTTATCTGCAGGCAATCCA
>CAYVTQ010000033.1:0-17068 GCA_964454865.1 uncultured Methanosarcinales archaeon | reverse complement strand
AAAAGCGGACAAATGTCCTGCTAACAAAAGCGGACATAAGTTAAGCTACTGTACAACTACCTAAATCATTAGATACTAATCCCCATCGCTGAACATCTCTAAGCAGAAGTGGTGCATGATAACCATTAGAACCATCAATCGCCTTGCCATCAAAACTAGGATGAAGAGAAACTGCTAATTGAGGATGGTCTTTTGCAGTCTCAATAACAACAGAAGGCGGAAATCCCATATCAGAAAGTTTTGTATTAACGCTTGCCCATTTAATGTTATTCGGATTGAATTGATGTAAATTATAAGCATCTTGTAATGCTTGTATAAATGGTTCATAACCCGGAACTGCAATTCTCTTTTCATCTTTTGGTATTGTTATAACTGGCATTTTAGTCTTAGTAAATAAAACCACTTTAAAAATGTTTCTTTCTTCATCATAAAACACTACTTAAAAGTAAATAAAATACAAATATTTATAAATTAATAGAATTTTCTAATTTGCTATGTCAGAGCAAATTTCACCATCTAAAGAACCCAATTATGATGGAATAACTAATGGAACTGATGCTGCATTTAGGGCACTTCTTGCAGCAGGTGTAGGACTCGCCACATTTGAAGCTGGAAATATGGCTTATAGGGGAGTAACCTCTGTAAGCAATGCAATTCATTCTGTTCCAAGATTTGTGGCATCAAAAGGCTTGGAAAAAAGAGCAAGACGAGAATCTGATACATTAGTAGTTGATGTTATTCCTACAGTTCTCTCTTCTGAAATAAAAAATACTCACGAAGCTCCTCTTTACCCAGCCCATAAGGACACCATCATAGATGATAAAATTGTAATCCCTTTAGACCTTGCAAGTATAAAAGACTATTTTTCAACACTACGGATAGAAGTCCCTACAGGAACAAGAATTAATGGTAAATATTATAATGGAACACCAGATATTCTGGGACAAGAAAGTATACCTTTAGGATACGAAGCGGGTTTGGGATTAACAGCCCTTCTTTTAGCAGTTATTGCTTACAACAGAACACGCTTTATAGGAAGAGAAGTTGGAGAAGGCGTCTCAGCGGCATACAAAGATATCTCTAATTTAGTCAATAGAATAATCTCAAGACATTAAGACAAAGAAAAACAATAAAATATTGATTATTTATATTTCTAAATATTTATATATACCTACTATATACTACATTATATGCAAATCCACAACGTTCAAAAGACCGGAAACATGCATTACATCTACCTCCCGACCTCATGGTGCAGGGAGCATAAGATAAGCTCAAATTCAAAGCTGAGCATAGAGCAGGCCGGCTCAGGCGAATTGAGGATATTTCCCAGCATACAAGAGCAGAAGCTTAAAAATCTCAAATTGGACATATCGGAGCCTGACCAAGATATCATACACAAGCTTGTCGTTGCCTGCTACATAAACCCCATCACTTCTTTCGAGATTAATTTTGCAAAGGAGATGGACCCTGCAAAGCTGCTCAAGCAGAAGCGCCTTATCAACCTCGAATCTGTAGAATTAGACACAAAACAGATAACCTGCGAATCAACAGTCTCAACAAGCAACCCTGACCTGCTGCTGAAGACAATGGTAAGGAAGATAAAAAATATGATAGTGGTGATGCAGAACAGCTACGATGCTGACATAATAGGCAGGTATGAAGACGAGATAGACAGGAGCAAGCTGCTGATTGACAAGTCAATTATAAGCTCCCTTACATTCCAGAAATCAACTGACCTGAAGACTATTGATTTATACTACATATCTTTAATCTCAAAAGACCTGGAAAGGATGGTAGACCATCTGATCAAAATCAAGGCAGGCGAAAAGGAATTCTTAATCTCTCTGCTTGAGGTAATCTCCCACCTTCAGCGCCTGCTGGACAATCCTTCATCATTGACCCACAAGCTAGCCATTCCTTTCATAAAAGAATGCTCAAAGCTGAATTCAAAAGACACAACTTACGACAAGGAAAGGATAAGATTATTTTTAGTAAATGTTTCAGAAGTAATAACTGACTGGGCTATAACCAATGAGATAGCGAAAGCTTAATTTTGGGTTGTTGCGAAATTAAAGGTGTCGGCTGGTTCGGCTATCGTATGCGATGCGCTGTTAATCGTACCGACCTGCGAGAATTACAGGGAGAGTAGTATGACGCAGGACAAAAAACCGACAGATATTTATTAATTATAATAACTCTCTATGCTATGAATAGACAACCCGAATTAACAGTTGAGCAATTCAAACAAAAAAGCAATAATTTCCATTGTCATTTTATTCGAGGTTCTGATGATTATAGATTAACACCTCATTTTCTCCAATTTCAACAAGCAAATCCTCAACTTGAGCAACGACTAACGGATGATTTTACTCCAGCATGGAAAGAAGAATTACTAAAAACCAGTTTTGATAATATTATGGAGAGATTTTATCCAAGATTTTACGAAGCCTATAAGTTAATAAGGGTTTATGTAGAAAGAGATAGAATTCTATTCATATAGGTTTTTCGCCCGAGCAATTTTACGATTAACTGTTGATATAACACAGCCGAACCATCCGACATCCGAACGAATGTGAGAATTTCGCGACAACCCCTTAACTTTTTTTCTTTTTTGAGATTAAAGAATATTCCAGTGCCATGCTTATTCTTCCGATGATTATTCCTATCAGCACAAATAAGAGAATTTTTATAATATTTATAAGTTTTATATAATCCATCATTAAAAAGCAAAATGATTTATATTAAACACTTTCGTAAAGACTAAATATTAACTCTTTATAATAAATAGTATCTATATACTATTTAGCCAATTTTATTAAAGAATTTGAAAGAACGCCATAATGGGGAAACTTTAAATATATCAATTTTAAGTTAATTTCATATGGAAGCGGAAATCTTTGTTGAGATAAAAAAGGCTGAGGAAAAAGCCGAGGAGATGCTGCAGAAAGCCAGTGCAGAAAGCGAGAGGATCATACGCGAATCAAATGGAAGGGCATCAGCGCTTCTCATGAAGGGAATGGAGAGCATAGAGAAGGAAAAAGCCGAGAAGATTCAGCAGTTCAGGGACAAGATTCATATATTGAGGGAGACTAAGATTTCAGAAGGCAGCGAAACTGTAAAGAAGATGAGGCAGAAAGCCCAGAAAAACAGGGATGCTGCCGTCAGATTTATAATTGAAAAGTTCCATGAGATGGTGGTGCAATAATGCTAAATCCGGCAGGCATGAGCAAAGTCACAGTGGCAGGCCATAAGGGATATATGGAATCTGTGATAAAAGAGCTGCACAAGCTCAAAGCGCTGCACATAGAAGACCACTCAAAAAACGAATTTGCTGATATAGGCATGCCTTCTGCCCAGGCTTCTTCGCTTTCCGAATCATTGCTAAAAGTTAGATCCATCATCTCCTTATTTAACATCAAAAGTGACGGTTTCAGCGAATCTCCTGAAAAGCCGGCTTTGGCAAAAATAAATTCTGAAATAAGCCTGCTGAACAAGAAAATCAGCGCTGTTCAGGAGAAAAAAAGGGAGCTGCAGGCTCGGATAGCAAAAAACACCGGCATAATTGCCGATTTGAAGAAAATAGATGGATTAAGCGTTCCGCTTGAGGCATTCTCCAGCTATAAGTCCATATGCTATTTCATAGGCAGCGTAGGAGACTCCGAAGCCCTGAATCAAAGCCTTGAAAAGCTCGGGGCGCACTTCAAATTATTTATATCCTCAAAAAATACGGGAATCATAGCGTTGTTCATAGAATCATCAAAGAAAGACCAGGCTTCTGCAATTCTGAACAAAAATCGGTTCTCAGCATTTAATCTGCCCGGCATAGCCGGATTGCATGGCAAGGCATCAGAAGCCATTGCAAAACTGGCGGCTGAAAACTCAAACTGCTCAAATGAAATTGAACCTCTTGGGAAAGATTTTGCAAAAATTGGCCGTGAAAGCGCAAATTTTCTTCTCAATTCTGAAAAATTCCTGAAAGAAGGGGTGGAAAAGGCAGAAGCCCCTTTAAGGTTCGCTTCAACAAAAAATGCGTTTGTGCTTAAGGGATGGATTCCGGCAGAGAGCATCAGGGCGCTGCAGGCAAGGTTGGGAAAAATCTCAAAAGACAATATTTTTATCGAATTTGGCCAGCCTCATCATCATGACAATGTGCCTGTAAAGCTTTCCAACAGAAAATTCTCCAGGCCGTTTGAATTTTTCATGGATCTTTACACATTGCCGGTCTATCAGGAGATGGACCCTACATTTTTGGTGTTTCTCACATTTCCGTTATTGTTCGGCTTCATGCTCGGCGACATAGGCTACGGGCTTGTGACATTGGTGTTGTTCACAATTTTAAAGAGGAAAATGCCTCAGGGAAAAAGCCTCTTCAGCATCCTTATTTTTGCGTCCCTTTCAACAATCTTTTTCGGCCTGCTCTTTGGGGAGTTTTTCGGCGCCGAGGAAATAGGGCATTTTCACATCCCGCATCTTTTGAGCAGGGTGGAGGAAAAGATGCTTCTCCTTTACATTGCAGTAGGGGTTGGAATAGCCCACCTGAATTTCGGGCTTATACTTGGATTCCTGAACGAGAAATCGCATGGCTTCATGCACGCATTCAATGCAAAAATAGGGTGGATAGTGCTGCAATTGGGAGTTTTTACATTGATAGCTGATATAATGAAATTAATTAATACTCCTGTTCTTTTTATTTTATTAGGATTCAAAATAACTTTTGGAATTTTAATTGGTTTTATTGTTATATTGCTTTCAATCATAATGATCTTCAGAGGCGAAGGCGTGCGCGGCCTTGTCGAATTGCCAAGCATCTTCAGCAACATATTGTCTTATGCAAGGCTGATGGCAATCGCATTAAGCTCGGTAATGCTGGCAATCGTCATAAATGAATCAGCGCTCAAGCTTTTCCATGGCGGCATAATGTCAATTATAGCTGGAATTTTGATTTTGGCAGTGGGGCACACAATCAATATAGGGCTCGGCCTTTTAGGAAGCTTTTTACACTCATTAAGGTTGCATTATGTAGAGTTTTTCACAAAGTTTTTTCACGGCGGAGGAAAGAGGTATGCCCCGTTCGGGGCATAACTGGCTAAATTGCATATCAGCATTTTAAATATAGTAAAAGGCTCAAAAATTTGAGCAATAAATTGCCTTTTACTTATTAGGAACGGACAACTATTGCTCAATAGATTTTGTCCGTGAGTATAAAACTTAACGGAGGTAAGCAAAATGGTTGAAATGAGTGTAGGACTTATTGCAATAAGTGCAGCAACTGCTATCGGACTGAGCGCAATTGCAGCTGCATGGGCCGAAAAGGCGATAGGCGTTGCAGCTATAGGCGCAATGGCAGAAAAGGAAGAATTGTTTGGAAAGGGTCTTATCCTGACGGTAATTCCCGAAACCATAGTAATTTTCGGCCTGGTAGTTGCGATATTGATAATAGGATTGGCAGGAGCATAAGCTGTCATATCCTTCCCGGAACAAAAGCTGGCGGAAGGATTGCATAAAAAATGGGAATAGAAAAAGTAAAGGACGAAATAATTGAAAAGGCAAAGGAGCAGTCATCTCTTTCAGTCAGCCAGGCAAAAAAGTCGGCAGAGGCTGTTTTGAGGGGCGTAGAAAGCAGGCTTGAAGATCAAAGGGCCAAATCCTCGGAAGAGGCAAAGGGCATGATGCTCGGCATCAAGCGCCAGGAGATGGCAAGGGCGGAGCTGGAATCCAAGAAGATATTTTTGCAGGCAAAAAAAGAGATAATCGATGGCGTGTTCGCGCAGGCAAAAAAAGAGATATCAGGGCTTAAAGAAAAGGAAATGTCTCCTGTCATTTCGTCTTTGCTCAAAAAGGCAGGGAATGATATAGATATAGAGCATATCTACTGCAACCCCAAGGATGCAAGGTTTTTCAGCCAGTTCAAGGTGGAAAAAGCAGGAATCTCAGGAGGATTCATTGCCGAAAACAGGGAAAGGACAGTAAGGGTGGACTACAGCTTTGACACATTATTTGACTCGTTAAGGGAGTCAAACATGGAAAATATAGCAGCCAAATTGTTTGAATAATCTAAGAAAATGTTAAGATTTGCAGAAGAAGAAAAACAGCGGCAAAAGCCGAAGAAGCTCAGGCTCAGCTTTTATCCTTATACTTATGTAAGGACAACTGTGATGAGGACTCTTCTTCTTAAGGAAGACCATTACAATAAAATACTGAAGATGGATTTCAACGAGATAGCAAGATTTCTTGAGGAAACCGCATACAAGCGCTCAATTGACAGGTTAGCTTCAAGGCTTTCAGGCGCTGAGCTGATTGAAGCCGCGCTCAACAGCGACCTGGCAGAGTCGTTTGCAAAATTGAGGAGAATCTCCTCTGATGAATTGAGGGTGCTTATCGATGAATATCTCAGGAGAAAAGACATAGAGGACATAAAGACTATTTTAAGGGGAAAATTCACAAATGCTGAAGACAGCGCAGTCGAAAATTCGCTTCAGGCAGCAGGGGCATTAAGCAGGGAGTTCCTTGTCAGCCTGATGAAAAAAGAATCTGTCGAATCTGTCCTGAAAAGCCTGGGCCAAATAGGCTTCCGCAGCTTCAAAAAGCCGGTTGACTCATTTAAGAAAGAGAATGGCCTTGCTGAAATTGAGAATGAGCTTGACAGGCAGTACTATGGCGGAATCCTTGAATTTGCCCAGTCCCTGCCAAGGCAGGGCGGTATTTTCAGGGATTTTTTAATGAAGGAAATAGAAATAAAGAATCTTCTTGCAGTATTGAAGCTGAAGAAAGCCGGGATTGACAGAAATAAAATACAGGGCTTTCTGTTCCTGACTGGCGATTTGAACTATAAGAATCTGCTCTTAAAGCTTGCAGATTCAGACATAAGCTCAATGCCGAAGCTTCTTGAGAAGTCTGACTACAATGAATTGATTAAATCAGGGCTGAAATCTTACGAGGCAACAGGCTCCTTGATTGAATTGGAGGCTTCATTGTACAAGTATCTCCTCAAGAGATCCGTCCTGCTGCTGCACCAGAATCCCATGTCAATTGATGTTATTCTGGGCTACATGTTCGCAAAGGATATGGAAGTGAAAAATCTGAAGCTCATAGTGAAAGCAAAGCAGCTTGGCTTGGGCAATGATTTTATAGAAAAGCAGTTGGTGTTTTGAATGACGATGGCGGTTTTGGGGGGAAATGAATTTGTTGTTGGCTTTCAGCTTGCCGGAATAAGGCAGGCATTTGAGGCAAAAGGCAGCCTGATGGACAGGATTAAGGAGATAAAAAGCAATCCCAATATCAAAATTGTTGTCGTTGACGAAAATTTATTGAACAGGCTCGACAAGCAGGACAGGCTTGACATTGAAGCTTCTGTCTCACCTGTATTTGTTCCGCTTTCGACAAGCTCATCGCAGGAGAATCTGCGCTTCCTTATTAAAAAATCAATAGGGATAGACATAATGGCTCAGTGAGGTATGAAAATGGAAAAAGGAGTATTGTATAGGATTGCAGGCCCGGTTGTCGTGGCAAAAGGAATTTCGCCAAAAATGTATGACGTTTGCAGGATTGGAAATGAAAATCTTATGGGGGAAGTAATACAGATAGAAGGCGAAAAGACAATAATACAGGTTTATGAGGATACGTCCGGGATAAGGCCGGGCGAGCCTGTTGTAAACACAGGCGAGCCGCTGAAAGTAGAGCTTGGGCCGGGACTGCTGACAAGCATTTACGATGGCATTCAGAGGCCGCTTCCTGTTCTTATCAAGCAGATGGGGAATTTCATCAAGCGCGGTGTTGATGCGCCCGGTCTTGATCCAAATAAAAAATGGGAATTCAGGGCAGCTGCAAAAAAAGGCGACAAAGTTTCCGGCGGAATCTTCCTTGGCGAAGTTGAAGAGACTCAGGGAATAATCCACAGGATAATGGCTCCTCCTAATGTTTCAGGCGTTATAAAGGAAATAAATTCCGGGAAATTTACTGTTAACGAGCCTATAGGAAAGTTGGAGAGCGGCACTGAATTAAGGCTGAAGCATAACTGGCCTGTAAGGCTGCCAAGGCCTTATTCAAAAAAGATGATGCCCGAGACTCCTTTGATAACTGGGCAGCGTGTTTTCGACGCACTATTTCCTCTGGCAAAAGGCGGTGTTGCGGCAATACCTGGCCCTTTCGGCGCCGGCAAAACAGTATCCCAGCAGCAGCTTGCAAAATGGTCAAATGCAGACATTATTGTTTATGTGGGCTGCGGCGAGCGTGGAAATGAAATGACAGAAGTCCTTACAGAGTTCCCAAATCTTATTGATCCCAAGACAGGAAGGCCGCTGATGAACAGGACTGTGCTGATAGCAAATACTTCCAACATGCCGGTTGCAGCAAGAGAAGCCTCGATTTATACTGGAGTTACAATTGCAGAATACTACAGGGACATGGGCTACTCAGTTGCCCTTATGGCAGACTCCACGTCAAGATGGGCTGAAGCGATGAGGGAGATTTCCTCAAGGCTTGAAGAGATGCCGGGCGAGGAAGGCTATCCCGCTTACCTGTCCACAAGATTAGCGCAGTTTTATGAGCGGGCAGGCAGAGTGATTCCATTCGGGACAGACAATGAAGGGAGTGTTTCAATTATTGGCGCTGTCTCTCCTCCTGGCGGGGATTTTTCAGAGCCGGTCACGCAAAGCACATTGAGAGTTACAAAAGTTTTCTGGGCTCTTGATGCAAAACTTGCCCAAAGAAGGCATTTTCCTTCAATAAACTGGCTGACTTCGTACTCTTTATATCTGAAAACTCTTGAGGGATGGTATTCCAAGAATGTAGCTTCAGACTGGAGCAGTCATGTAAATGAGATGATGACCATACTTCAGGAGGAGGAAAAATTGCTGGAGATAGTCCAGCTTGTAGGCTCTGACGCGCTGCCGGAAAGGCAGCAGCTGACTTTGGAAGTCGCAAGGATGATAAGGGAATTCCTCCTGCAGCAGAACGCCTTCCATGAAGTTGACACTTACTCTGAATTAAAAAAGACTTATCTTGTCATGAAATCCCTGCTGCACTTTTCAAAAATCGCAAATGCAGCTGTCGATTCAGGATTAAGGGTGCAGCAGATTCTTGCGACAAAATCCAAGGACAGGCTGGCGGAAGTAAAATTCGAAAAAAATTATGAGTCCCTGCTTGAGGAGATAAACAAGCAGATGGAAAAGGAGATACGATTAAAATGAAAGCAGACTCACTGGCGTTCGTAGCTTTCATTTTGAAAATTTATTTTAAGCGAGGTAGTTCAAAATGAAAGAGTACAAGACAATAACAAGGGTGGCAGGCCCGCTGGTATTTGTGGAGAAAACCGAACCGATAGGCTATAGCGATCTGGTAAAGATAGCTCTTCCCACTGGTGAAATTAAAAATGGCCAGGTTCTGGATACGAGCGATGACATTGTAGTGGTGCAGATTTTTGAAGGCACGTCTGGAATTGACAGGGGCACAAGGGTTAAATTTTTAGGAGACACAATAAAGCTCAGTGTTTCAAAGGACATGCTTGGGAGGGTGCTAAGCGGCTCGGGAAAGCCAATAGATGGCGGCCCGGAAATAATACCTGAAAAAAGGCTTGATATTTCTGGAGCAGCGATCAATCCATTTGCAAGGGCATCCCCTCACGATTTCATACAGACAGGGATTTCAACAATAGACGCAATGAACACGCTTGTCCGCGGGCAGAAGCTTCCTATATTCTCAGGCTCCGGATTGCCTCACAATGAAATAGCGCTGCAGATAGCAAGGCAGGCAAAAGTTGTCGGCAAGAAAGAGAACTTCGTTGTAATCTTCGCGGCAATGGGAATTACAAACGAGGAAGCCCAGTATTTCATGAAGGATTTTGAGCAGACAGGCGCGCTTGAAAGAAGCGTTGTTTTCCTTAACCTTGCCAATGATCCTGCGGTAGAAAGGCTCGTCACTCCAAGGATGGCATTGACAGCAGCAGAATATTTTGCTTATGAACTTGATTACCATGTGCTTGTAATCCTGACAGACATGACAAACTACTGCGAGTCATTGAGGGAGATAGGAGCAGCAAGAAGCGAGATTCCCGGAAGAAGAGGATATCCCGGCTACATGTACACCGATCTTGCAATGCTCTATGAAAGGGCGGGAGTCATAAAAGGCAAAAAGGGCAGCATAACTCAAATTCCAATTTTGACAATGGTAGGGGATGATATCACCCACCCAATTCCGGACTTGACAGGGTATATCACAGAAGGCCAGATTGTATTGTCAAGGGAGCTGCACAGGAAAGGTGTCTATCCTGCTATTGACGTGCTTCCTTCCTTGTCAAGGCTGATGAATCTCGGCATAGGGAAGGAAAAGACAAGGGAAGACCACAAGCAGGTCTCTGATCAGATGTATGCAAGCTACGCAGAAGGCCGCGACTTAAGAGGGCTTGTTGCGATTGTGGGTGAGGAATCTTTAAGCGATAGGGACAAAAGGCTTCTGAAATTCGCTGCCGAGTTTGAAGATAAGTTTGTAAGGCAGAAAAGAAGCGAGGACAGGGATATTGGGGAAGGCACTCTTGATTTGGGATGGAATCTCTTAAGCCCTATTCCTCCAAACGAGCTGACAAGGATAAGCAAGGAGCTGAAGGAGAAATATCTTAAGCATAAATAAAACAGGATTATTGGCAATAATTTTACTATGAACAGGCGGTTTGAAAATGTCCCAGGATCTTAAGCCCACAAGAAGCGAGCTGCTGAAGCTGAAGAAGCAGATTAAGCTGGCCAAATCCGGCCACAGCCTTCTCAAGAAAAAAAGGGATGGCTTGATTATAGAGTTCTTCAAGATTTTAAAAAAGGCAAAATCCGTAAGGGAAGAAATGGTGAATGAGTACAAAACTGCGCTTCAAAAAATAAATATTGCAAGGGCTCTGGAGTCAGACTTGAGGGTAAAATCAATAGCAATGGCGGTAAAAGAGCTGCCTGAAATCAAGGTGCAGAAAAGGAATATAATGGGTGTTGTCGTGCCTGCGATAGAGTCGGCAGACATAAAAAAGCAGTTCATGCACCGGGGCTACGGCTTTTACGGCGTGTCGTCTTCAGTAGACGAGGCAGCTGAAGCCTACGAAAAAGTCGTCGAAAAGTCAATACTTGTCGCGGAAATAGAGACATCAATGAAAAAGCTGCTCAGCGAGATAGAAAAGACAAAAAGAAGGGTAAACGCGCTTGAATTTGTCGTCATGCCAAGGCTTGACAAGCAGAAGTCTATAATCCAGCTGAGGCTTGAGGAGATGGAAAGGGAGAATGTCTTCAGGATGAAAAGGATTAAGACAAAGGCAGCTGCGGCATAAGTCTAAGCGAAGTCTTTAGTTTCAAGGATTTTACCGAAGGAGAATAATAAATTTTAGTTGCTATTGTTCATAACTATTTCCGCATTCGCAAGCTTTATTTATGGTTTTATCCCAATGCAATTAAAATTTATAATTATTAATTCCGTCGTTTTGCTTTATCTATCGTAATTTGCAAAACGACAGCCTCGCATTAATTCCAATAAAGCGACAACATTGGTATGATTCCAGCCAATGTCGGCTGGCAAATGTCGCTATAGGGGAAAAGAAGAGCAATAAAGTGGAATCAAGGAAGGATTATTTTTTATCAACTGCCAAAACAATGAAAAAGAAAGCAAAAAGAAAAGCACTTATATGGCTGGTTATTGCAGTGACTGCCGTTAATTTTCTTCTTGTGATTGGATTTTTTGTTTATCTGTACTTTTGGATTAAGGGAAGGCAATAATCCATTCATAATGCTATGCAAAAAACTAATAATAAGGTGGTAATTGAATACTATAAAAACAATCAGCCATGGTATAATGCCTTCTGGTCAGATAATGCCCTGCATTATGGATTATGGGAGGAAGGCACGAGAAATTTAAAAGAGGCGATACAAAACACAAATAAGTCAGTCTCGGAATTATTGGAGATAAAGAAATCAGATGTTGTTCTGGATGCCGGCTGCGGAGTCGGCGGAACTTCATTCTATATTGCAGAAAAATATGGCGCAAATGTTCATGGGATCACATTGTCAGAAGTGCAGCTTAAGCAGGCATCGTCCCGAGCCAGGCATTCCCATATAAAAAATAATCCGCATTTTTACAGAAGGGATTACCTGAAAACTGGGTTTAAAGGAAGTTATTTTACAAAAATATTTGGCATCGAGAGTTTCTCTCATTGCAGCAATCATCAGGCATTGCTTGATGAAATGTACAGGATACTGAAGCCAGGCGGAAAAATGGCTATTGTTGACGGATTCAGCGCGAAAAACAATCTGAGCGATGATGAGGCAAGGCTTTTTGAAAATCTTATTTCAGGCTTTGCTATCCCTATGCCTGTTTCAATCGCCCGGTATAAGGGAATGCTAAAAAAAGCAGGATTCAAAAAAATCAGGTTTCACGGCAAATTTCAGAATATTCTGAAATCCGGCAAAATTATCGGCAGAAGGACTATGGCTGTCTGCCCTTTTACCTTCTTGCTGTCAAATCTCGGAATTGTTCCTTCTAATGTGCATGGCACGGTCTTGGCAGGCATAGCCCAGAAGAGATTGCTGGACAGAAGGCTTGCGACTTACGGCATTTTCACAGCGGAAAAATAATTTTTATTTAGTGCAATCCAAAACCTATTTAAACCTATAATCTGCTAAGCAGGTTATGCTCGAATTCGAAATTGCATCCGGAATCATTGCCCTGATTTTTGCTTTAGTCTTATCAATATATATAATCAGAAAATCCCCCGGAAATAAAAAAATGCAGGAGCTTTCTGAAATAATCCATAAGGGGGCGCTGACATTCCTGAAAAAGGAATACGAGGTTCTTGCAGTCTTTGTAGTTATTGTGGCATTAATCTTGTATTTTTTTGTCCCAAATGGGCATAAATTAGCAATTTCATTTGTCATTGGCGGAATAACTTCTGCATTGGGCGGCAATCTTGGGATGAGAATTGCCACGAAAGCAAATTCAAGGACTGCAGAGGCAGCAAGGGAAAGCATCAACTCCGGATTGAAGGTAGCATTCTATTCGGGCGTTGTCATGGGCCTCACCATTGTTGGGCTCGGCATAATAGGAATCTCAGTTTTATATTTAATTTTCAAAGACCCAAATATAATCTATGGCTTCGGCTTCGGCGCATCTGCAATAGCGCTGTTTGCAAGGGTCGGCGGCGGAATCTACACAAAGGCTGCTGATGTAGGCGCTGATCTGGTCGGAAAAGTGGAAAAAGGAATCCCTGAAGACGATCCAAGAAACCCTGCAGTCATAGCAGACAATGTCGGTGATAATGTGGGAGATGTTGCAGGAATGGGCGCCGACTTGTTCGAGAGCTACATAAACAGCATAGTATCCTCAATGGTTCTGGGATTAGTTGCATTTGGTACCAAAGGCATGCTTCTCCCTTTGACAATAGCAGCTATCGGAATAATTTCCTCGATAATAGGTGTATTTTTTGTTAGGGTTGGAAAGAAAGGCAGCCTGACCGGAGCATTGAATACCGGAGTTTTTGCAAGCACAGTTTTAATGGCGGCATTGGCATATGTTGTTATCGGAAGGCAGGGGTTTGATGTTTCAATATTCTATGCAGTTGCTACAGGCCTGTTGGCAGGCATAATGATAGGGCTTGCAACTGAATACTACACTTCCAGCGGTAAAAATCCCGCCAGATCAATTGCAGCAGCGGCGCAGACAGGCGCAGGCACAAATGTAATTCAGGGCATTGCAGTCGGAATGCGTTCAACAATGCTTCCTGTAATCTTTATTTCTGCGGCAGTCATTCTGTCTTACAAATTCGGGGGGCTTTACGGTATTGCTATTTCGGCAGTAGGCATGCTTTCCACTCTTGGCATAACTTTAGCAATAGACACATATGGCCCTGTTGCTGACAACTCCGCAGGAATTGCCGAAATGGCGAAAATGGGCCCAAAAATAAGGGAAAGGACAGAGGCATTGGACTCAGTTGGAAACACCACAGCAGCAATAGGAAAAGGATTTGCAATAGGCTCTGCTGCGCTGACTGCTTTGGCGCTATACGCAGGCTATACAGAAGCTGTACACCTCAAGGACATAAGCCTTTCCGATCCTTATGTTATCGCAGGGCTCTTCATCGGAGGCATGCTTCCTTTTTTATTCAGCTCATTTGCCATGCAGGCAGTCGGAAAAGCCGCTTCCGGAATTGTTGACGAAGTGAGGAGGCAGTGGAAAAGCGCAAAAGGGATCATGCAGGGCAAAGCCAGGCCCGATTACAACAGGTGCATTGCAATAAGCACAAGAGAGGCTTTGAAGCAGATGATAATTCCAAGCTTATTGGCAATTTTGTCTCCTGTTCTTGTAGGTATTTTTATGGGCAAGGAAGCTTTGGGCGGCTTGCTGATCGGCTCGATAGTCACAGGCTTTGCGCTGGCTGTTTTCCTAGCAAATTCAGGTGGTGCATGGGACAATGCAAAGAAGTACATTGAAGCCGGCAATTTCGGCGGCAAAGGCTCAGAAGCGCACAAGGCTGCTGTTGTAGGCGACACAGTCGGAGACCCCTCAAAAGACACGGCAGGGCCATCTCTGAATATACTTATAAAACTGATGAGCATTGCTGCGCTGATGTTTGCGCCAATTATGTTTTAATATATAAAATTATAATCTAGCCCTGCGACGTGCTCTTTCCATCAAAACCTTGTCAGAAAGATTATTCAGCGCAGCAATAATATGGCCATAATTTACAGGAGATTTTCCATCAGTTAATTTTCTAGAGTATGTTACATTCGGCGGCTGACCCGAGAATGGAAAATGAAAATTTCTTGTATGGGGAAACTCTCCTCTATCGACTGCTTCTGCTACATCATGTAAATGGGTGGCTATATAAGTTGGATTGCCAATTAATTCGAATGCCTTTAGAAAACTTAAAGTTTGCTCAACAGCAGCTTCACTATAATTTCCCTTGCATGGCTCATTTAATAGAACAAGGCTCCTAGGAGTAATAGCTTCATAAATTTGATTCATCCTCTTCATTTCTTCCGAATGTCCAGATTCTCCGCTTCTTGGATCGTCCTTTACAACAATATGGGTTAATATTTCATCACGCAATGAAATTTCCGCTTCAGAGCCTAAAACTAAAAGTCCAACTTGGCCAAATACCTGATTCATGCCTATAGTTTCTATGTAAACTGTTTTCCCAGCATAAGTGGCTCCAGTTATAACTCTATTTCTGTCTTTGGGATCAAAATAAATATTATTTCCCACCACCGGACCTTTTTTAATTAAGGGATGGCGTGCATCTTTTATAGATGTCCGCCCATAGGAGTGATCTTGCACTGTTGGTCGGCATATATCAAAGCCCCTACCTTTTAGTTTAGTAAAAATATCTGTGAATCCAACATAGAATGCCAATGCTGGCATGAGCTTATAAGTCTCTTCAAATTGTGCCGATGCATTTCCGAGTTGTCTTTCATATTTTCCAAGTGCTATACGATGCAGCAATTCAACAAAATGGTCAAAATGTTCTTCTCTCATATGAAGGCTATTTATTTCTATATGATCACTAAACTCCCCATTTCCATCAATTTTTCTTGGCTTAACAACAGAAGCAGAAACTACTTTGCCCGGCTCTAGTCCTTGTGAACAGCTAATCCTGAAGCTAACTTCAACATCATGAGTGAACTTCCATGCCATCTCTTCCAATTTCTTATATGTTGAGGACTTTTTCATAACAGAGAAATATTCCTTGAGTCTTAACAATGATTCTGGAGCGTCATCCCTAATCTCTGTGCTCAAATAAGTAGCATTCATAAATCTAACAAATTGTGCAGCAGTAGACATATAAAAGTTTTCGTCATAACCTCTTACTTTTTTCTTGGCCATTTCAACAAAATTACCGAACATGCCTCTCAAGATGTCTAACTGGTCTGGGTTTTTCAATAAATACTCAAAAGCTTCAGAACGAAAATGCGCAGTTTCGGCATTATGCTCTTACTTTAATGAATAAAGAATCCAATGTCCCTTTAATGCCAGTTTTTACCCTATCAAAATCACTGTTATACCTATCCTTATCCGATTTTCCAATCAATGAAGGAACTATACCTTCAACTATTGAATCTATATGGAGATCATAATAGAATCTAACGTCTCTTTCTACAGGTCTTGATTCTCTTGGATGAAGTAAATCCGGCGAAGGCAATATATTTTTCTGTCTAGCTCCTTTCTCTCTCGCCATACTCTTTGGATTATATCTCCATTTAAAAATTTACTGACTTTATCAACTCAAAAGTAGATATATTTTAGCTGCATTACAAAGCATAATACATTTCCAATTTAGCTTTTCCAACAGATTTAATTTTACAATTCAATTAGAATGTGTTTTTTATCAGGAACAGAAATATATATCTCTTCCCCTTTCTTTATCCCTAGACTCCTAATGATATTGCTGTTGAAATATATCCCCAATCTATCCTGAGATAGCTTTACAACCTTTTGCTTTATCTTTAAGGGAGATTCTCTCAATTCCTCAATCACTTTTTGGGAAGATATTGGTTCAAATTCAAAATAATCACATTTAGTGCATTGGTAGCTAGAGGCTTTGCTCTTAGCCCCATGTACTCCTACCTCGACTTCTTTCAAGCTTGCGCTGCATTTCGGACATTTCATTTTTAAATCACCTTTACGACCTTTTTGCATTTACAACATATAATATTTTATTTTCTATTTTGAACAGGACATAATATCCATCTTTCTCTATTTCGAATTTATCTCCTTTCTTTCTTGGATTCTTTGTGGTAAAGATTAATTCAACAACTTTATCCCATGGCACTTCTTCAGCATGATGTTCCAAATAATGGTCGGTCGGAACAATATTTGTAAAATAAACCATATTTATCACAATACTACATAAATGTAGTCTTTTTTACTATATAAATATTTCTGTTGTCTAAGCAATAATGAAGTATTTGCTGAGGCTTGCCTTCCCAGCCCAAGGCAGAAATTAAAGTGCTTGTATAATGGCGGAACAATTGATTAATTATTTACTTCCGCCATTATATCAGGAGGACACAAAGTATTTTCAATCAATTATTTGTGTCCGAGATTATAG
>CAYVTQ010000032.1:4128-18114 GCA_964454865.1 uncultured Methanosarcinales archaeon | reverse complement strand
AGCTATCCTTTCCGCCTCATTATTTTTTCCAATAAACCTGTACAATTCCGCCAGCTTAGGATAAGTAAAAAGAAAATCAGGGTCTGTTTGTATTGCATTTTCATAGCTCAAGGCAGCATCATGGTATCTGCCTATTTTGGTATAAAGATTGCCAAGGTTGTAATATGGCTGTGCGAATTTGTCGTTTAGCCCTATTGCTCTCTTATAGTATGATTCCGCAAGCCCGTAATCGCCCCTGCTGTCATACTCCATTGCCAGGTTGTTGTTCAGCCTTACGCTGTTTGGAGCATCTTTTATCGTCTTTTGGTAGAAGATAAGCGCATCCTGCCAGTCATCATTCCTCACATAAGTGCGCACACAGAGAGATACTATCGCAGTCACGGCAACAAAAGCGGCAATAATTCTAATATAATCTTTATTAAAATAATGAGACTCTAAAACCTTTTTTATAAAATGCCCTAATATCGCTGCTATCCCTATCAAAGGGACATAAAGCCAATGCTCGTAAATAATGCCGTTCACCAGCGCTATGATGTTTGAGACTGGAAATAATGTGATAAAGAACCACGAGAAGCCAAAAAACACAGCCTTATCATTTCTCCACGACCTGTGCATAAGATATGCGATTATCAGCAGTATTGAAAACGAAAAAATTATTGCCGGATTAAGGAAATCCGTAAATATCTGGTGCTCCCTCTCAAAGTTCAGGTGAATGGGGAAAAGTATCAGCTTGAAGTATTCGAGCAGGACGCTTAAGAATGTCAGGATTCTGTACCATACATTCTCTGTGAAAATGTTTGGTTCGTTGTAAAAATTCAATGTGTTGGAAAAATTCAGCATGGTAAGCCGAATGGCGACATAAAAGCCAAGCACAATCAGGTAAGGCAATATTGCGGCAAATGCCTTCCATAGGGAATTTTTGCTTATTCTTTTTTCATTGAAGCAGATTAAATACAAAGCCAGTAAAAATGGAAGGACAATAAAGACTTCCCTGGACAGAATGGCAAGAATAAAAAACAATAAGGAAAATGAAAGATAGGAGTATTTTTTAAAATTAAAATTTTCAGCTGCATGCAAAAACAGCAGCATTGAGGATAATGCGAGCAATGCTGACAGCGGGTCTGCCCTTCCTGTTACATAAGTTACTGCCTCTGTCTGGAGAGGATGGGCAAGGTAGACAATTGATGATAACAAGCTGATGCGCCAGTTTTTTATTATCCTGTTTATGAGCAGGCATGCAAGAAATGCTGTTATTGCATGCATTAAAATGTTGGATATGTGGTAGCCAATAGGGCTCAATCCCCACAATTTGTAGTCAATCAAGAAGCTCAAAGACAGGATTGGCCTGTAATAATTGCTCATCAATCCGGAGCCTGCAATAACATTCTCGGAAAATATGTTCGGGAGGTATTTCCATTCCTTTGTATATACGTTTCTGACAAAAAAATTGTCATCGTCGTAGAGGAACTTGTTGTCCAGCGTATTGGAGTAGAGAAGGAAGGCTATTGCCAATATCAGCAGAAAACTTAGCGCCTCTCTGTTTCCCATTGATTTGATTCAGTAATACAGGAAGTATAAGAAATTTGTTGTTTACCCGATATACTCTTTCTTTTCCTGCTGAGGCTGCTGCGCAGGCTGGCTCTGGACGTTCGGCATAGGTATTGGTGGAGGCATGTTGATGTCCTCGCTCAGGATCAAAGCCTTTACGTTGCATCTGGAAAGGACTGTGTTGAGCAGCGCCATCATTATCTCTTTTGGTATCTTCTTGTCCTTTCCCCATGATGCCATTATGTCCTTTACAGCCTTCTGCTCGTCAATAAACAGAATCTCGCCCTCAAGCATTATTTCCCCGAATGAAGGCTCGTACTTTGACGTGAACTCAAACGTGAATTTCAATGCCTTCTGCTTCTGCTTGCCAAGGGAAAGGTCGGTTTCCTCGACTTTTTTAATGGAGATATTGTTGTTTATGTCAACTTTGCCCTTGATGACTTCCTTTTTCTCGGCAGAAAGCTTTGTGAAATTAAATCCTGCAATCATTCCCATAAAAAAAGAAGGTTCGGGGGTGTATTTAAATGTTTGGGGCAACGCCGACTGCCCGCTGTGTTGCTGTATCTCGGTTAAGAGTTTCTAAAACCTGTGATACAATGCCCTCATAACCTTTTCTTGCAGTAGCGCCTTCCCACATTCGCCATGTGCCGCCGCGGCAAAAGTACATAGAAACCCATCTCGGATTATCTTTAAGGCACTTAAAGAAATAACCCGGCGCTATTTCAAGGGTATAAGGCGTAACAAAATAATAAGCTGTTCCTATTGGAGTTGTATAATCAATAATATTCAATCCTCTTAAATCAGGATGCTGCGCAGAATTTTCATCAAGTGCTCTTTGAATAACCTTCGCCAGGCCATTACTATAACTCATTTATCGCAAATAACGGACAACATTTTTAAATTTTTGTGTTGAAAAATAGGCGCCAGCCTACAGATAAATTTTTATAGTTTTAAAAATGCTAAATGATTTATGATCGAATTAGAGCAAACAAAGCCCATTCCAGCACTCAATTATCGAGATCCTAATAGCCCAGTTAACTATACCAACAAAAAAACTGGCGGGGGCATTATGGTGATTCTGGGTGGAGCAGGGGCTTCTATTAGTGCGTATAACTTAGCAACTAATCCCAGCATTTCTGTAGGCTCAGCCGCATTGCTAGGCGCTGGTGCTTTATCAATTTACCTATTATATAAAGGCACAAAAAAGATAAACATAGCTGGAGAGCAATTGAAACAGATTCTCAGTGCAGAATCATTGGATGAAGTGGTGGACAAATCCTCAATAAGCCCGGAAAGCATCAGGATACAAAGGCCGGTAGAAGGATTGCGCCTCCTAAGCTTGGTTGGAGAAGAGGTTTGGGACGAGGAGTCAACTTTTCAGGCAGTGTTGCAGCATCTAACTAGTCGAGGTTATGCCGTGTCAAATTTTGGGCTGTTTGACAGGCTGGAATGGACTGACAAAGCGCGCCAACACCCTTCTGAGATAATGCCCTATGAAATTGATTGGGTTAAGGAAACTCAAAAGTATATTAGGGCAAGTGATGTTCGCGCAGGGGATTTGCATGAAATTGTTAGTAATTTTGATTTTGGCACTCAATTTGCTGAAACGGGAATTTTAAGAAAAGAAGCGAAAGAAATCAGGGATAGAAGTAATTTTAGGGAATTCTCAGCAGTATATTCTTATTTTTATCCAACACGGAATTTTTATCATGTTATAGAACAGCTATTGCAGCTGAGAGGAAAAATAAAGGCTTCTTCAGATGCCCAAAAGGATGATTATATGAAGCTTATGTTCTACGCATTTCCAAGCCTAAGAGCAAAAGAAAGATCCCGGACACTTTTTGGAAGAAGATTCGGGCAAAGTGCTCCACCAGTAGATGCAGAAGGCGGTGCAGCCGCAGCGGCAGCAATGACTTCTGAATAGTGCTAATTTTTATAGAATTGTGCCATACTAGTTTTAAAATGCCAAAATACAAGCTGGTCTGCTTTGACGTTGACGGCACATTGATAGACAACCTGACATTCTCATGGCAGCTTTTCCATGACCACTTCCAGACCGACAGGCACAAAAGAGAGGATGCAAAGAGAAAATTCTGCAACAAGGAGATAACATATAAGGAGTGGGCAGAGCATGACATCCGGCTTTGGAAGGAGGGAAATGCGACAAAACAGGGGTTTCTTGATGCGATTGAAAAAGGTGGATTAAGATTGATGGAAGGCGCGATGGAAACATTATTAGAGTTAAAAAAAAGAAAAATGAAGCTCGCCATAATCTCCGGCTCATTGAGCATAATGCTGGAAAAATTCATCCCGGACTACAATGAGATTTTTGACTATGTCTTCCTGAGCAGGATTTATTTTGACGGTGCCGGCAGCATAAGCAAAGTGGAAGCCACGGAATATGACATGGAAGGCAAGGCGCTGGCTTTGAGGAAAATAGCTGAAAGGGAGAAGCTGAAGCTGGAGGAATGCGTTTTTGTCGGCGATTACCTGAATGATTTGAAGATAATGGAAGAAGCCGGCTTGGGGATTGCATTCAACTGCCGGTTTGATGAGCTAAAGGAAGCGGCTGATGTCGTGATTGAGAAGAAGGATTTGAGGGAGGTTTTGAAGCATATCCTTTATAAATAAAACAGCTTACCCTCGATAAATGGGTAGATTCACCAAAAGGCCATATGATGGGCAAAGGCCAAGTTCAGTTCAACGTAAAATTGCCAAAGAGATTAGGAGGGGCAGGATAAAAAGAAAATCTCCGTCTGATCAGGCAATTGAGGACAAAAAAGCAAGATTATATTCCTTGCAGGAAGAATTGAGCAGGAAATGGGATCCTCATAAAAGAGAGCCATTATACCTGCAATATGCAAATCTTGCAGCCAGCTGCGGCCCGGAAGTCTTTGCTCCAACTGAAATAGCAGGTATTGCAAAGTACAGCGATCTGTCAAGCCCTGATTATCTAAAGACATTTGGAGATGGCAGCTCTTTTTCAGGGCAAAGGTGGGATTTTCTGCCATTGCACCACATTGTGAAGCTGCTGCACAAGCAAGTTTATCAGGGCGGAGCTGATGATATGTATGTTCGCCTTCTTGGCTCATCATCACGGGATATTCCGGATGATATTTCTGCCAGAAACCTGAGGGCATTGGAATACATGCTTTTGACGTATGCCGGCAGGATTTTGCCTGGCAGGTGTTTGGACTTGGAGATTGATGGCAAACGCATACAAGTTCCATATGCCAGAGACTTTTCCAATGCAGGAGTTGAAAGCGCAGAAGTTGAAGCTTTAAGGCACACTTTTCACAAACGTGGCATAAGCGGGGCGCCTCATTATAACCTGCGAAGAATAAGGGACGGAGGCCAAAAAGTCAGTACTCCCTTGCACGTTCTGACTGAACAAAGACCATATCAAGGTGAAGGCACTGTCAAAGCTATGCTTGTTTCTTATTTGGCTTTAAGGCAGCCTAGAAGTTTTTAAATTTGAATTTTTTATAGAATAATATTCCTTCCGCCTTCGGCTATATTACTGCGAGGCTTCGCTGTCTGCCACACGCTCCGCCCCGCAAATCTATTTCAATATTGAAATCAATTCGAGGCGAAATTTAGTGGCAAAACAAATTTCGCCGAGTGAAATTTATGCTGCGAAGCAACGGAATGAGATTATTTCAAATCAAAATATTCCAAGGACTTTTCCAATAACTTTAAATATTCACTCTCAAAATAACGGTTAATGGCAGATTTCCAATATGGCAAGGCAATCAAGGACTCTTTCAGATTAACATTCAGCAATCCCGGTCTTTTTGCACCTTCTTTGCTTGTCAGCATTGTCAGCCTGCTTTTTCTGCCGCTTTACTACAATACTGTGGGCAGCGACGGCGCTTTCAATATAGGATGGTTTTTGGCAAATCCGCTTTATATTTTATTAATGGCTGTAGCTTACATTCTAAGCATCATTCTGGGCTTTATCAACTACGGCTGGACGCTGGCTTTGGTTGGGCAGGTAGTCAGGAAAGGAAAATTTAACCTATCCTCTGAATTCAGGAACGGGCTGAAAAAAAGCTGGAGGCTGTTTTTAGCCAGCTTGCTT
This sequence comes from uncultured Methanosarcinales archaeon, assembly GCA_964454865.1. Classification (GTDB taxonomy): domain Archaea; phylum Nanobdellota; class Nanobdellia; order Woesearchaeales; family GW2011-AR4; genus JACOZO01. The sequence goes on along the minus strand of CAYVTQ010000032.1, from coordinate 12,485 downwards.
ATATTCCTTACTATAATGGGATTAGCGCTGGCATTAATCCTTCTGATAGCCCTTGGAGGCATTATGCTTTTAGCTATTGATATCGCCCGCATTTTATTCACAGGTTTTTTTGTAATGCTGTTTGTGATAGGGGTGATAATCCTGATTCTCTCTATGATGTTTGTAACGCCGGTGATTGCGCTGGAAGAGCACGGCCCCATAGATTCAATGAGGGCTTCATTCAGGCACTTCAGGAGCAATAAGGCGCATGCATTTGCCCTGCTGGTGATACTGCTCTTGTTTATGCTTATTCCGACCGTTATATTGTACGGGGCTTTATTTGCGGCAGCAGGCTCTTTTTCAAACGAGGCTCTTGTGCTTTATATGCTGAACAACAGGCTCAAGTACGCCACCATCTCCTTTTTTGCAGCTCTGCCTTACATTGCCTTTACAGTATGGAGCTTTGTCTTTTTGGCGGCCGCTTATTCTGGAAAGGCCAAGCTGCCCAAGAAGAATTAAAAAAGAGATTTATAATGCCTTGATTTTTATAAGCGCTTCTTCAAGGATTTTTTTATTTTGATAATGCTCTATTATCCTGTTTAATTCATTTTTATTATGATTTTTATATTTTTTTATTGTAATTATTAATAATGGCATAGCCCTAATAATGTTGTCAACAATAGTTATCGCTGCCTTCTGCGCAGTCCTTGACAATGGATTCAGGTCAATAGTTATGGCTTTTTTATTGTTTTTCATCAGCGCCTCTGCCCTGTCGCCGTCCTCCAACGGGACAAAAACAATGTCGGCTTTTCCGATTCCATTCTTATTGATGTATTTTCTGTTCGAATCAATGAATTTTAATATTGAATCATTTTCAGGCAGCAAAACGTTTTTTGCCCCATTTTCAATCAGGCAATTCTTAATTTTTATTTCCCTTTCTTCTGATGCATGGAAAATATTGGCTTCCAATGGGCAATTCAGCAAATTTGACAATTCCGCTAATTCTTTGGGCGCTAATGCCGCAGCATTCCCATTTACAGAAATAACAGGATATTTGGCAGCAAGCAGCAATGCGGCGGAAGCCTCTATTGCCTTTGCAGCAAAATCATTTGTTTTCTCCCCAATTAAATAATCAAAAGCCTCGCCTCTGCCATGCGCTATCAAGCCATGCTCGGAAGCAATGCCTTTCTTTACCCCTTCGGCTATCAATTCTCTTATCCTTAAGGATTCATAGCGGGGATGTGCTTTTTGAAGTTGCATTTAGTTTCCTAATGCAAGCGGTGTAATTGATAGAATAAAATACTATCTTTTCCCTTTGCTTTTTTTAGCCCTTTCAGGCTTTTTCTGGGAGGCTGTTTTCTTGTTTATTTTAACTTTATTCCCTATTATCGTTTCTCTATAAGCAGCATACGATTTTCTTATAATTTCTGCAAAAGCCTCGTTCAGCCCGTATTGAAGGGAATCTGGCAGAGTTGCGGTAATTGCAGTGCCGTGTGAATCATGCTTTGAAAATGGCATTAAGTATTGAACTGTATTCACCCTTTCTCCGTAGCCCGCGGAGTCTGCCAGTGAGAAATACAAGGAATCAGGACCATCATAGGTTAGAAGAAGCATATTCGATTCTGGATTAAGGCTCCTCATCAGCCTTACTCTGACATCTGGGAGCATATCATCCAGCTCAACAGCAAAAGGAGTCTCCTTTCCATTGTCTGCCAAAAAGCTTCCAACCACCCTATATCCTAAATTCATGCTGCCCCTAAAGCGATGCAGCCTGTCAATTAGCCGCCTGGCTAATTCTGCGGATGCTGTGCCGCTAACATTTTGGACAGATTCTGTCTTTTCACCGCTCATAGCTGCGTCAACAGCCTTTCCAATGTCATAGTCCATAATCTGCACCTTCTATGCACTCTAGAACTTTTAGTTAAGTATAGCCTAAACGTTTAAAAAACTTCCGCGCTTCTGTGCGAAATCCTTCAGTTTTTAAAAGGAATGTCGCTGAAAACCGCATTTCTGAGCATTATGATTGAAGCATTGCCTTTGTTTTTTTGAATAATGTTCCAAATGAATTGCCCGGCATTTTATAACTATGGCTATTCAATAAGGAGCCCTAATGAGAAGTCCTTCTTTCTTTTTAAAATCACTTAAATTTCTTGTAATTAACTCTGCCCTGCAATTGATTGCGGTGGATGCTATAATGGAATCAGGTATTGAAAGCCCGTATTTTCTGCTTAAGTCCCCTGCCATGACTGCAATAGGATTTGTCACGTTAATCTTATCCCAGCTGGAGAGAAAATGCAGCAGCGTTTCGCGCTTTCTTGGATCGTTATTGGCATTTCCCGCAAGAAGCTCCGATTCGGTTATAGCGGAAAATAAAACATCATCCTTTCCTGCGATTGATTCAAAGTATGCCACAGCCGGCTTGTAGTTTCTTAAATGGTCAACAAAAATATTGGTGTCTATCAGTATCATGCTGTCTTCCTTTTGCCCCATTCTTTTCTTGATCTTTTCTCATATTCTATTCCTGATTCCTTTAAGCCCATCCAGAGCCCTGCAGCAGAGCTTATCACTTTTTTGTCTAATTTGACAATATCAATTCTATCGCCTTCCGGCACAAAAAGCACTTTGTCGCCCACTTCAAAGTTCTTAAGCTCTCTCACATCCTTGGGCAGTGTTACCTGAAAGTTCCGCGTAATTTTTGAAATTCCCATAGTAATTTCTAGTAAATATTATTACTATATAAATATTTCGGATTTTATTGTATTATCTCTTCTCTTTTCCTCTGGGAGGAGTTTTCCTTCGGAATTCTACTCGAAGAGAATCACGCTTTTCTTTCAATCTCCATTTAACAACCTGGCCAAGAACTGACACAAAATTCTCATATTGATTATCCAATTCCCTTTGAACTTCTACAGGCAGCATTCCTAAGGGTTCTTTTCTGTTGTTGCCATATTTGTCTGACGAAACCCTTTGTATTTTTCCATCTTTAATATACAAAAATGCATCTTGGTCTTTTCTTGCAAGATAAATAATATCTACTGACTTGCCTACTTGTGGCGTATCAACTAATGTAGCATAGAAAAGAGGTGAAGAGTATTTTAAAAGCACACTGCCATTTGGAATTCTATGATCCTTTGAACCTCCCATAAAATACTCACCGGTCAAACCTATGGCAACGCTAAAATCCGGGTCCTTGCTATCTAATTCCATAGCAGTTGGCTGATAAAATTTGGTACTGCCATTACTTCCAATATATTGACTAATAATTCCGCTTTCCAAACCATCGTATATTCGCTGCAGCCTCACTATCATCTGTCTGACCATCAATACAGACGGCGATGCATATTGAATTTGCTGCTCATTTACAACAGCATCAATATTTGGCGCGTCCATAGTCAATAAGCCCCCTTATCCGAGATATTAAACCCTTTGGAGCCTTCAAACCGAATGTCGCTGAAAACAGCATTCCCAAGCATTATCATCGAGGCATTTCCGTTATTTTTTTCAATTTCATTAATAATGTTTATTACATTGTTGTCTTTAATAAGAGCGCTTTCTATTGCGAACTGCTTCGATATTCTAATTATTGACTGAAAGTCACCCATTGTTTTTTGGTTATTGATTAAAATTTTTATTCTCCCCAATGATTTATCGGCGGCATCATTTATAATATCCTTAATGCCATCATTTTCTATAACTGATTTGGTGTCTATAGGGCTGAAGTGCCTGCAATAAACGCTTCCGGAAATAGGCAGCCTCTTTACAATAAAGTCCGCGCTTGTCTCAAGCTTCACGCAAAAGCCGCCGTAATACTGGTTCACAACATCTCCTAATCCAGTTCCATTAATAACTTCTGCTGTATGCGCTGCAATGGCCAAATCCAGCTTTGATTTTTTAAGGTTAAAAAGCTTGTTTAATGCATACGCTGTCGCCAGTGCAGATGCCCCGCTTAAGCCGAAGCCGCAGCTCAATGGCAGATTCGACTCAATTTCTATTCTTGCTGTCTTGTTCGTGAGGCTTTCAGCCAAAGTAGTGACTGTCGGAAACTCAATCTCTTTTTTGTTAAAAAGTATGGACGCTTTTTTGTCCTTTATTGCCTTGACATTGGCCCCTTCATTTATGCAGAACCCAACTCCGACAGAGCCCGATTTCCTTGGATTATTGTGCCGCCTTATCCCAAAAATGCAGCTTATGTTTGCCGGAGCGAAGGATTTTGATGAAATCATGCTATGAGGTTTTGGCTAACGGTTTAAAAATAATTCTACTTTGCCTAGATACTTTTAAAAATTAACATGCTTTGCCCCCCAAAATGGGCATTGATGGGTTTATTGGGGAAAGCCAGCCTATGAAATTGCTAATCAAAAGGATAGATGATTTGGCTGATTCTGGTATGAATGTGCTGATTTTAGGTGAAACAGGCACTGGCAAAGAGCTGGTGGCACAATCTTTGCATCAGATGGGAAGCAGGAAGAATAAGAAATTTGCCGTTGTAAACTGTGCTGGATTGCCTGACACCCTTGTTGAATCCGAGCTGTATGGGCATGCTAAGGGGGCTTTTACAGGAGCGCTTAGGGACAGGGTAGGAAGATTTGAGTATGCCAATGGCGGCACTCTTTTGCTTGATGAAATTGGCGACATGGAAATAGGCTCTCAGGGAAGCTTACTAAGGGTCCTGGACAAAAGAGAAATTGTAAGGATAGGAGAAAATGAAGCGCGCCCGATAGATTGCAGGATATTAGCCTCAACAAACAGGAATCTGGCGCAATTAGTATCAGAAGGAAAATTCAGGGAGGATTTATATTATAGGCTGGCTGTTGTTACTCTCACAGTGCCGCCTTTAAGGGAAAGGGTTGAAGACATTCCGCTGCTTGCCAATCATTATTTTTCAAGGTTTTGTAACGGGAACTTAGAGGATATTTCTCCAGGGGCTATGTCAATGCTGCAGGCATACAACTGGCCGGGAAATGTAAGGGAGCTGAGGAATCTCATGGAAATGGCATGCGGAACTCACAGAAACGGCAGTAAGGTATTGACGCCCGAAGATGCTGCTTTGGCGGACCTAAGGTCAAAAATAAGATATGTGGACATCAGGAGTCCAAAACCCAAGCCATGGCATAATTGCCGTTTGCTGCCTGTGAGCCTTGCAGAGCTCAGGAATGTTGATGGAGTAGTGCGCCCTGAAGTGCTCAGTTACCTTGCCTCAAAAAATATTATCTATGCTGTAGAATTTGGCGGAAAAAGCAAGTACTACCTCTTATTTTTAACAGAAAGCAAACTTGATGATGTTTTTGAGCGCAGAGCCGAAAAGTTTGAAGAATTACTGGGGCGAATCAGGACATGCCAATTTAACCATGTTAAGAGCGAGCCGCATGCGTGGTTCACCGTTGAATCGCTATTGGGCAATCACAATACATATGGCAATAAGGGAATTCTAAAACACCGCCTTGAGGCCGCTTGCTCGTATAAAACTACATTCAGAGGAAGAATAACAGCATATGCTGTTCCAAAAAGAAATGCGGGCATGCTAGTGCCCCAGCGAAGAGATAGGGAAGAGAAATTGCATGGCTTCGAAGCCTATATTGACTCGGAATACGCAAGATTTCAGGCAGGTCCTAAATGCACGTAATTTCTAATTTTTGAACTTTTTATATATTGCATCCAGTATAGCGCCACCGACAATATTCTTATCTGCCAGTTTAATGTGCTCCACTTTCCTATCTTTGCCAACAACAAACGCTTCATTGGTGTCGACATCAAATCCTGCCCCTTTTCTGCCGACATCATTAGCTACGACAATATCGGCATCCGCTCTTTTCAGCAGCTCATAAGCCCTGCCAATCAAGACTCTGTCTGAAACATCATATTCAGCCTTAAATCCCGCAAGGAAAATCTTATTATTAATTTTTTTTAGCCTTTCAAAAATCTTGGTCGTTGGCGTTAGTTCAAGATGCATATTTTTATTGCTTTTAATTTTTGTATTATTTTTTCCGTTAATAGTAAAATCAGAAACTGCAGCGCAATGGATCACAATATCAATGTTTTTGCTTTCAATTAAATTTTTTATTTTAATGTATAAATCGTCCACTGCTGTAAATTCCTCATCTTTGATATTGTAATGAGGCTCAGCTGAATTATGCCCTCTGAGCAAAACAACATCAGCCCCTCTTAAGAATGCCTGCTCCGCAATTGCAGTGCCCATTTTTCCCGAGCTTTTGTTGGTTATTACCCTTACAGGATCAATTTCCTCAAAAGTGGCGCCTGCCGTCACAAGAATCCTTTTGCCGGCAAAATCATTTTTATTTTTTAACAGCAGCCCTATTTTATCCAAAATTGCATTTGAATTAGCCAATCTTCCCGCTCCCTTGTAACCGCATGCCAGCTCCCCATACTCGGGCTCGACAAAATGATAATTTAGCTTCCTTAATTTAACCGCATTTTCCTGCACAATCGGATTCTTCCACATCTTGACGTTCATTGCAGGGCAGATTAAAACAGGCGCGTTTGTCGCCATTACAGAAGTTGTAAGAAGATCATCAGCAATTCCATTCGCTATTTTGCCGATAATGTTGGCTGTAGCAGGGCAAATCAGGAACAAATCAGCTATATCCGCCAGTGAGATGTGCTTTATTTCCTTGTTTTTCCTGAGATACTCCTTAAAATTGGCTTTTGGATAAAATAACATAGAATGGGCTTCATTTCCTGATGCCTTTTCAAAATCTTTAATATCCACCAAATGAGTGGAATGTTCGGTCATGATGACATGGACATCAGAGCCCAAATCTCTTAACTCTTTAATCAACTCCAGCGTTTTGTAGCATGCAATGCCTCCTGTTATCCCTATAACTATCTTTTTATCCTTAAAAATTTGATTTTTCATATTATTGGGCAGAAAGAATAATTGTTTATAAATATTGTTTAATATAGGGCAAACCTTTTAATGACAAACATATTTCTATAATTATGCAATTACATATATACACTAGAGTATTGCCAAAGGTAAATAAAGAATTTTTTTGGATATATAATGGCGGATGTAAATAATTAATCAATTATTCCGCCATTATGTCAGGAGGACACAAAGTATTTTTAATCAATTATTTGTGTCCGAGATTATAGTATTGAAAGGAGTCATGGTTTTGATGAAAAGGAATTTGGGTGCATAGATAGGCTCGTAGAACATTTTGTGTTGGAAGACGCTAAACATTTTAGAAGGGAAATTCCAGTGGTTTGGGAAGTTCCAAATTATTTGCAAGAAAGACGTGATGCAATGGGAGCATATTGGAAAGCAAGAGGAGATCCTATATCTTGGTATTATGATATAGTTAAGCTGAATAAAAGAGTAGAATTACAACAGAGATTCTCTCAATATAGCTTATCTATAAATACTGAATAAAAATTTAAATTGACTACAACTTCGCGCTGTTTATAGCAGTCCTGCAATTGCACTCCCAGTCCTGTATTTTTGCAATGGCGCTTAAAAGAATTTTCTTCACATTGTCTGCATTCTTTTTCATTGTGCTCAAAATCATTTCAATTGTAACTGGCTCTTCTGTCTCATGCCAGCAGTCATAGTCAGTCGCCATCGCAATAGGCTGGTAGCATATTCCAGATTCCCTTGCCAATACTGCTTCCGGGACTGTTGTCATGTTTATTGTGTCGCAGCCCCAGCTTCTGAATAAATTTGATTCTGCTTTTGTTGAAAAGCGGGGGCCTTCAATAGTCACCATTGTGCCTCTGGGATGATATGGTATGCTAAGCTCCTGCGCTGCTTTAGCCATAATCTGCCTTAGCTTTGGGCAGAACGGCTCTGCCATAGGTATATGGCACACTTCAACACCTTCATAAAAAGTCTGGTGCCTTTTTGTAGTCCTGTCGATGAACTGGTCAATAAAGACCAAATCTCCGGGCATTATTTCCTCTCTTAAAGAGCCGCATGCAGTCGGCGCAATTATATGGGTTACTCCAAGATCCTTCATTGCCCAAACATTAGCCCTGTAATTGACATTTGTAGGGTTAATCCTGTGATTTTCGCCATGCCTTGGAATAGCGACAACATGGATGCCTTTAACCGTGCCTGTTGTAATCAAATCAGAAGCGCTGCCATAGGGAGTATGTACTTTTATTCTTTTGGCATCAGGCATGATTTTGGGATAATCCACTCCAGAGCCGCCTATAATGCCGATTTTGAGCATGACCATAAGGAATAAAGGTGGCATATTTTAATTTATCTCAAATTTTCAGGGAAATCTAAACCTCTTAGGGCATTCTGCTCTTTAATGTATTTTTGAACATCTCTTCCATTTAATTTATCAAGATATGGAGATGTTGGCTTCTTCCCAGCAAAGAATCCATTCCATAATCTTTGCATATCTACATCTGTC
>CAYVTQ010000032.1:0-4118 GCA_964454865.1 uncultured Methanosarcinales archaeon | reverse complement strand
ATAATTTTCATGCCTTGCAACTACTCTAAACACTCTTCTCCAATGCTCTTCATTTAATTTTCTGTTATAATCTATCACCACAAACCTATTTTTTACAGAATCTGGAAGCCAGTCCCAATTTTCAGGATTAACTGACATTATGGGGATAAAATTTTTTGGCCAATCATCCCTCATTCCGCTTGTCGTTGTCTTAAACTGCTCAAAGTCAAAATTTGATGGAAAATGCATATCATCAACATAGCCCACAATTTGATATGGGTACATGCTAACCATTTTGTTGATTCCTCTCAAATTGCTGAAATCCATATAATTAAATTGTATAACTCTCAAATTAGGGTGTATGTCTGCAAGCGCCCTTAGGGACATTGTTTTGCCTCTGCCTGGCTTTCCATATAAAGCAATGAATGGAATTTGTTTGCCTTCCCCAAAGGCGTATAACAGTTGCCCTAGCCTTTTAACATTTTCCTCTTGCCCTATTACATCCTCAATTAGTATTTTAGAGTAAGGCACTCTGATAAGCTTTCCGCTTTTAAATTCCACAAGTGGATACAAATCAATTGGCTCTTGGTTGCCTTTCCTAATTAATTCAACGATTTCCTCTAATAATTCTGGCCATTGCGTTTGTCCAGATGACATTTTTTCCAGAAGTCCGGATTCATTAAAACCGCGATCCAACACTTTTCGGCGGACTTTGTAGGCTTCTCTGAAAACAGGGTCGCCATCGCTATCATAGGTTCTTATGCCTTTTGTGACTTTAAACATACCCTGAGTTCCCTGAGAAGATGAATAAATATGCCTCCTATGGCTTGATTTAAACAAAGCGAGGTATGGGTTTTGCCCAATTACTTCTTTTTCAATTCTTTCCAGAATATCTGCATAAGAATTAATCATTTCTTCAGGATTCAATTGCTCATATATCTTCTGCATACCTGCTAGAGAATGCTTCAATACCTCCATCATTTCACCAGAGGCGGCTTTCAGCTCCTCCCTTTTAAAGGTCCGGCTTTGAAGCAAATGATTTACTATCAAAATCAAAACAAAATCTGCCGCCGCAGTTCTGCCGTACATCTTATCAGGTTGCGAATATGACATCAAAACATCAGCAGCTACATTATTGTAAAGAGAAATCGGGTCAATTCTGTCTTCGTGATAAAACTGTTTAAAAGCAAATCTATCAATTGAGGCTCCAATAGATCTTGGAACTGGAAACATTACCTTTATTGGCTCTGCACTGTAAACATCAAAGTCTTGCCCACCTGATAATGCAGTTGTAAAGAAAAATAAATGTCCGCTCAAGTCATCCTTATTTTCATTTGAATTTGCTACCCTCATTAATTCAATTAAATCTTCTAAGTTGGATGACATACTTTTTACCATATTCATATATGGCAAGGAAAATGAATAGCTAGGCAAGGTGTCATTATTCCACATATAAGCATAAATTTCATTTACCTCTTTAGCAGTGTATAATATATCATTACATCTTTGCAATAGAGACTTTGCATCTTTAGCTGTTTCTTCATATACCATTGTAAAGTAGAGAAGGAAACAGGTTCAATATTTAAATATTTAATAAAACTATGCTTTTTTGCCAGAAACCTCAAATGACAAAGGTGATTCTTGAGTTAAATCTTTTTTCTTCAAATTAAATGTAATATCATAAGCTGCCCTAACTGCAGCCATAACTTGATTTGTATTTCCTTCAAAGTCAGTGATTTCATTTTTATAAGCAGGAAGCCATTTTCTTGTACTACCTGTATTATACCACGCAGCGCCATATACTACAACACCATTAATAGGAAACAAAGGGTGTATCTCAACATGCCTATAAACTCTTCCTTCTTTGTAATTCCCAATTTCCAAATCTTTAGGTCTATAATCTGCAAGAATTCTATCAGGATCTTCTCTTGAGTTTCGAATTAAATTTAATTGTTTCTCTTTTGCAAATTCTGTTAACAAATCATCTAATGTTATTAAAGGCGCTTCTGCTTGTTTCCATTCTTCTTCAGTATGTATGCCATTTGTCATTGTATTTAACAACATTTATTGGAATTAAAATTTATTTAGAATATCCTTCTGAACTTCCTCTTCTTAAGCCTCATAAATACCAGATTATTCCAGTACTCTATCTGCTTATGAACCAGAGTATGCCCTTCCACTGTGATAAAATCCCTCTTTACAGAGCTTCTCAAAATAATCCACCCCCCTGCGTAAACCTCACTCCCAATCTCTTACTGGCAATTAGTGATATTTATAGTTTTGTTTTTTGGGTATGGAGAATGGTATACTGGGATATTTTTGTAAGTAGTTTAGTGGACTTTTTTGTTTTTACCTCCTACATCCTCCAAAAACCTTTTCAGATACTCTTCCATAAACCTGTGCCTTTCTTCCGCCATTTCCCTGCCAGTTTCCGTGTTCATCAAATCCTTCAGGAGAAGCAGCTTTTCATAGAAATGGTTTATGCAGGTGCTTTTGCTGCTCTTGTAATCATCAAAAGACTCGTGCATTTTAGGCTTTATTTCCGGATCATGCATTTCAATGCCTTTATAGCCGCCATACATGAATACCCTTGCAATTCCCACTGCTCCCATGGCATCCAATCTGTCGGCGTCCTGGACAGCCATCCCCTCTTTTGTTTTAATATTGGATTTAACCCCTGCGCCCTTAAAGGAAACTTCTTTGATTATCCCGCAAACATGATTTATAACATCGCTTTCTGCATTTAATAGCTCCAGCCATTCTCCTGCCAGCTTAGGCCCGGCAGAATCATCTCCGCCATGAAACTTCCAGTCCGCAATGTCATGCAGCAATGCGACAAGCTCAACAACAAGCAAGTCCGCATTCTCTCTTTTAGCAATATGCAGCGCGTTATCCCTCACCCTTTTAATATGCTGCCAGTCATGCCCCGTATGGTCTCCTTTAAGCTTTTCTTTTACATATTCTTCGGTTTTTTGGATGATTGATGTTTTGTCCATGGCACAATAGCAAAATTTTAAATAATAAAAACTTATAGTATGCTTTATGGCTGATTTGGAAAAGCTAAAAGAGGAGCAGCTGAAGCTGGCAAAAAAAGTGATTTTAAAGGATGATTTTGACAGCATCAGCACTGTAGCAGGCGTTGACAGCATTTTTATTGATAAGACCGTAATAAGCTCTATTGTCATTTGCGGCTATCCCATTATTGAAGCAAAGGAGCAAAGCTATGAAGTGGGCAAAGTGAATATGCCCTACATCTCAGGCTTCAGGGCTTACAGGGAAGGGAAATCAATCACTGATGCTTACATTAAATTGAAGGAAAAGCCATCTATAATGATGTTCACAGGCAGCGGCATTCTGCATCAGAGAAGAATAGGGCTGGCTTCGCACATGGGAATTCTTCTTGACATTCCGACGATTGGAGTCTCTAAAAGCCTTTTGTGCGGAGAGGAAAAGAGCAGCAAAATCCATTTTGAGGGAAAAATAGCCGGAGAAGCGGTTCCTACGAGAGAGCATGCAAACCCAATATTTGTTTCTCCCGGGCACAAAATAAGCCTGAAGACAAGCGTTGAGATTGTGAAAAATTGCATAAAGCCGCCCCATAAGCTGCCTGAGCCGCTTCATCTTGCGCATAAGCTGGGTAATAAGGTAAAAGAAGGGATATTTTCTGAAAATAAAACAAAGAATTAAGCTACAAAAAAGTTACAAATGCAATTCTCTGTAGGCATTTTCATCTGGAATAACATAAGATTCAATAGTATCTATTTGAACTTTTTTAGTATCAGGATAAGCAAAAATACCATCAACTCGTACCATTGTTTCAGGAGTAAAATAAATTTCACTTCCAGTTTTATTGCGTCCAATAACTCCTCCATGATATTGTAGTTTATATGGAGGTTCTGAATGCATTAGGGTTTTACAAGTTAGTCTTACCATCTCAAAAATTCTTGGAACATCATGCTGTTTATCTACAACTGGAACACTGTCGAATATCGGCAAATCAACCAGTGTACCTTTATTAACTAATTCTGCCATTATATTATGGTGTTGAATTAGAATATATAAACTTTTTCACAATATTAAAATTTTGTTCAATTTCATAATTAGTTCACACTTTAAGAATTGACTTAGATTTCTTTGTT
>CAYVTQ010000031.1:0-18157 GCA_964454865.1 uncultured Methanosarcinales archaeon | reverse complement strand
AATATGAACAGCCGAGCCGATGGCAGCCAGAGCGTATGCGAGTCTTTTCAATGCCACCGTTCCATAACAAATTTTATATATTTCCTAAAAGATTTTGTAATTATGGGTTTAGGAAACAAAATAAAGAATATTTATCATGTTCTTAGCCATAATTGTGTGGCTTGGCAACCAGTCAAAACCAAAGATAAGGAAATTATTTTCTCCGTTTATTTTAAAGGAGGCCAAAGCAGAGAGATAAAGAGGAGAATAATTCAAAGATATAATCTGAGTATTAAAGACTTTCAGGCAAATTTCAATTATTCGCTGGCGCATATCTGCGTTCTAGCTATAAAAAATGAGCCAAAACTGCAAAAATCCATTGGTACTGTCAAACAAATAAGAGCTGTAATTTCTCTTGATAGAAAAATTCCAGTGCAATATAGCAGAGAATATTTTAAATATAATCTATTACTTATTTTCTTTGATTTGAATTATGTAGGTAATCTAGTTAAGACTTACATGAAGTTTGGATTCAATAATAAAAAAGCATTCAGAGAATTTGGAAGCAGGTTCAAAGAAGCCCTATCTCTTGCATTGGAGCCTAAAAAAATTACAAGCTCGCCTTTAATTAAAGTTCCTAAAGCTGAATTAAGGAGGATTATGAATGAGTTAAATAAAATAAACACGGAGCTTATTATGCTGCTTTCTAATTTCATCTTCTCATGCTGGGACATAGGGCTTAAATCTTTTAACAGGCATGAGAATAAGGAAATTGAAATAGACTGCGGGCATTTTTTAAGCTTTAGGGAAGGCTTTTCAAGCCTAAAGCTTTACGCAAAAGAAGGTCCAAATGATCGGGAATTCCTGCAAAGAATAGATATTAAAAAAAATAAGGGCAATGCTGAAAAAGATTCTGAAAAAATTGGGTTGGCTATTTGCACAATAAGCTGCTTATCCTATATGTTAAGTATAAATAGAGGCTCAGACGCAATCCTGTCTGTTAACGAGACAAATTACGGCATTATCGGCATAGGCCATCTTTTCGCAGAAAGAAGGGCTTTTAGCCTAAGCCCGATAAACAAGGAAGTTCATTCATGGGTATGCAGGTCCGTCAAGCAAAGGGGCCCTGAAAATTTCCTTAAGGATTACCATGAAGCCTGCGATATTCTTGGAATTGCTGACGAGAATAGGATAATGCCATATAAATTAAGCCAGAAAATAGCTGAAATAATCAATAACTTATAAGCCAGATTCCAAAAATAATCAGTCCAAATGCCGTTAATTTTATTAAAACATTCTTTTTATGGATGTCTTCCCTGATTAAATAAGGAAGATAAATTGTAGCTAATGAGGCAAGCATAAAGACGAACAATGGGGCTGCTGCATTGCTCAGCGCGCTTATTAATGACACCGGGCCTATGAAAATAGCGTAGTCTGACAGCACAAATGCTGTGAAGTCAATTGCCATTTTGCCACCAAGCAATGCCCTGACACTGCCCTTCATCTTCCTAAAAGTATCAAAAAACTCTTTCCTTATTGAGGGTACTAATAAAACCGCCAGTGCTATGAAGGTTGTGAGCCTCAGCCATAAAACCCCGCTCCAGAAGCTGGTCACATTGAACACATGCTTGGAGGTGATATACGCCACCGCGACAAAGAATGAGGATGCAAGGACGTAATAGAACGCCTTGCTCAATTCCAGTTTCCCGTTTGTTTTTTTGTATGAAACAAGAAATCCCGCGCTGATCAGGGACAGGAATCCGATTAATTTATAGCCTGCCAATGACTCGCCTAAAAAAAGAAAAGCCATTGCCCAGACAAAAACCGGAATCAGCTGGAACATTATGATTATTCTTGATATTTCCTCATGGTAGACTGCCTTGTAGAATAATATTATCGATACAACAAGAGAGGCGCTCGAAAGCAGTGCAGCCATGAAATCAAAAAGCTTCAGCGGCTCAAAATCCGCAAACGGCAGCAAGAGCACTAAAAGCATGTTAGTAAGCCCGTTCAGGACAATGTACACCAGTGGGTTTTTGATGTAGCCCTTTGATATGACTATCTTGTCAATAAGAAAAGTAAACGCCCATATCCACTGCGCAGCCAGCACAAAATAAATCCATGTTTCCATAGTCGGGAATATAGTAAATCGGGGGGTTTAAATTTCTATCCTGCGGCGGCATTGAAAAGTCTTCGCTACGCTACGGGTTGCCATCAGGCTCGGCTGCTTAGGTTTAGCATGATAGCCGACATTCCCCGTAGGGGGCAGCTCCCTTGTCGGCTTTATGTGCAGCAGCAGAGCCTCGCAATAAGGATGGCAACCCATAACTTTTCAATGCCAACTATCCTGCAGCCTTCAATTGTATTTTCTCCAGATAATAGCAGGCATTGCATACATCATTGGAGCAAGGCTCATTGCATTTCGCGCATTGGTTAACAGGGCTGCTGCTTTTGAACTTTTCCTTGAGCAACGGCAAAGTCTGCAAAAAGGAGTTTACAATTGAATATTTTGTCCCGGGAAACTTATTTTCCATCTCATTTAGCATGTCTCTCACCTGCGCCCTGTAGGACTTGGAGACATTTGGGCATTCATTGAATTCCTTTAAGATTCCATTTAAGAAAGCATAAGCAGTAACTTCTTTTTCAGCGCAGAGGTACAAAGGCTTTATGCGCTGGATGAAATTGCTGCTTTCTGCTACGCCGTTTTTAGGCCCCAGCCTTGCGCTTTCCGCAATCCTGTTGTTGAACTGGTTCATCAGGATTGACTGGCACTCATCGTCCAGATTGTGCCCCGTTGCAATTTTTGTAAATCCCATTTCCTTGGCTTTTTTATTCAGCAGATATCTCCTGAAAATGCCGCAGACTGTACAAGGCTTCACATCAAGTATCTTCAGTATTTCATCAAGCGTGTAGCCAAATTCCTCCTTATAAGAATATATTTTCAATTCAATCCTGCTTTTCCTGCAGAATTCCTCTGCATCGGCAATTGTCCTGTTGCGGTATCCTTTGATGCCCTCGTCAGCCAAAATTGCCGTCAGTCTTATTTTTGGGTTTTGTTTTGAAAGTTTGTCCAGCAAATGCAGCACAGTCAATGAGTCTTTGCCTCCTGAAACAGCGACTCCCAAATGCTCCGTTTTGCCGATTAAGTCAAATTCCCTTATTGTCTTGAAAGCCTTTGACTCAAAATACTCGATGAAATGCTGCCTGCACAGCTTGCTGCCCTTGTGCAGCCCCATGACCGGCTTTTTGAAGCAGCAACTCAACTCAATTTTTTGCCCGATGTTGTTTTCAGTGATATCCATTCTACCCGCCTGAAATGACAGAAAATATCCATATTTGGTCATTCTCGTCCAATTTCTCGCTTTCCATTATCAGATTATCATTTCTAGCCACAATGACTGTTACAGGGTTTATGTTTAACGATTTTAATAAGTCTGAAACAGAAGAATTTTTATCCAAATTCACTGTCTTTTTTCCGTTTTCCCTGTCTATCGTTACGCTTATTTGCATAATGTAAAGTTTAGAATCTGGATTAATAAATGTTTTTAAGTTTTTATTTGGAATTTATTCATTCCGCCTTAGGCGAATTACTGCGAGGCTACGCTGCCTATCACACGCTTCGCCTCGCAAATCTATGCCATTAAAAATAAGTATTGATAGTTATTTGTTTTTGACATATCATAACTGCCTTAGAATTCCCTTGATGACAGATGCAGATTTCCTCAATTGATTTTTCTCCAAAGAATTCAAAGGCAGCAGTATGCGCTCCTTTATCCCATTCCTGTTTAAAACAGTCGGAACGCTTAGGCACACGCCGCTGACGCCGTGATAATTATCCAGATAAGAAGACAATGCTAATACCTCGTTCTGGTTTGATAAGATGCTCCTGACGATTTTTGTTATTCCGAGGCCTATGGCGTAATAAGTCGCTCCTTTTTTTGCTATGATTTCATAAGCTGCATTTTTCACATCCGAATATAGCTTATCCATGGCATTTTTGCTGTATTTTTTGAAATATCTTAAGTTCACCCCTGCAATATTCGCAGTGCTCCAGACTGGAAAAGAGGAATCGCCATGCTCGCCCAGAATATAGGCATGAACGCTGTTCGGGCTTACCTCAAAATGCTCTCCTATCAAATACCTGAATCTTGCCGTGTCAAGTATAGTGCCTGAGCCTATAACCTTGTTTTTCGGGAATTTTGAGTATTTTAATGCAAGGTATGTAAGGGCATCAAGCGGGTTTGATACGACAAGCAGTATGCAGTCTTTGTTGTGTTTTACAATTTGAGGAATCATGCTCTTGAATATTGCAGAATTCTTTTTGACGAGGTCAAGCCTTGATTCTCCTGGCTTCTGGTGGGCTCCAGCAGTTATGACAACAATCTCTGCGTCATTGCAAAGCCCATAGTCCGCCCCATAAGTGACCTTTATGTTGGACGTGAACTGCAGGCCGTGCTTCAGGTCCATTGCCTCGCCTTCTGCTTTCTGCCTGCTGACATCAATCAGCGCAATTTCAGATGCCGCGCCGTCTATAAGAAGGGAATAAGCAGCTGTGCTGCCTACAAATCCTGCTCCGACAATTGCCACTTTGCTGGGATTTCCGCTTCGGCTATTTTTCCGCATTATGCCTCTTTTATAATATGCCTATAAATAAATTGCTATGCTATCAATTACTGGTGCTTATATTTCTGCAGGCTTAAAAACGCCCTTACATGCTTGAACAATTTGTGCGCATCAGCCTGCACAGCGCCTTCATACTTGAATGACCAGAAGTTATAGATATACTTGTCAATCAGCGTCCTTATAAGCTGGTAGATTACCTTGCCGTGCCACCATGTCTGCGTCAGCCTGCCTTCCAGAACGCCGTCAATCGTAACAAGGACATCGGCATTGTTTGTCTTCATTCTTCTCCCGTTCTTTGCCACAACAACTTCCCTGACGTTATTGAACAGCACTCTCAGAATAAGAATGCTCTCGAAAATATCGCTAAGGTGCCTTTTTGCCTCTAGAAGCCACTCTATCTGCTTGCCGTCTTTTGTTACGTGCTCAAGATGCTTTTTCGGCTCTTTCTCATAGTCATTGTGCTCTATCCACCTGTCCATATCGGCAAAAAATTCCTCTATGTTTATAGGGCCGCTGTAGCTGGCTTTCAGGTCGTACAATGCAAATTTCTTCTCGCTCATTTTAGCCCTTTATTGCATCTGCGTAGGCCTTGACAGGACAGCATAATGCCTGTAAAAATTCAGAAGCTGCTTGATTGAGTGCGTGAGTGAATTTGTGTCATGCACCAGCCTCTGCTCAAAATTCTCGGTATATGCCTTGTAGATGAATTTGTCGTACATCATCCTTATAAACTGGAAAAAAGGCTTGCTGTCCCAGTAGGAATCATAATCAGTTAGCAGGTACGCATCGATAGTTATCTCAATCTTTCCGTTTTCAATCCTGATTTTTTTCTTGTCCTTCATTACGTCAATTTTATTCAGGTTGTGCCCGAGAATCCTTATCTTAAACATGTACTGCGCGTAATCAGTTATCTTCTTCCAGGGCGCGCCCTGCCACTCTATCTGTATCCCTTCATTTGTGTGGTGCTCAAAGTCCTTCTCCTGCTTGAAGTCAAATCCTTTCTCCTTAACCCATGCAGATATGTGCCTGAACAGGTCGTGCATGCTAACGGGCCCGGCATACTCGATTTTCTCATGGTCCACGATTATCTTTAGGTTCGCCATTCAATGCACCCTTGAGAAATGCCTGTGCTCATATCCCTCTGAAAGCGTCTTGAGCCTTTCCTTGATCACATTATAGAGCTTCTGGACCACATTGTAATAAAGCTCGTCCCAAAGCACGCCTTCCCACGTTTTTCGGATGATGTACTTATTGTAAAAGTTCCTGAGCTGCGCCACAAAAGCGCTTTTCTCCCACATCTTGTCATAATCCGTCTCGACTCTCCCTGACACCCTGACCCACATTCTGCCTTTTGCCATCTTTTTCTTTATGCCTTCCTTCGTAATGACTTCAACTTCATGCTCGTCAAATGTCTCGATGTCAATCGTCACAAACCATTTGTAATACTCTTCAGTAACCCTCTCTGCCTCGAATAAGTACTGCCTCTCAACTCCGAACGGGCTCGGCGCCCTGTGCCTCTGCATCCTTTCATGCAGCTTGAATTTCTGCCTCCTGAGATAATCAGCTATTGTGGTATAAACATCCTGCATGTCCCAGATGCCCTTAAACTGCAGAAATAGCATAGGTGTTCCTGCTTCTGTGACGAACTCATCTGCTTTCATAGCGCAATATCCAAGAATAAGTATATATAAAGCTTATTATTAAAAATCGGCTTCATCCAAAAAATGGGTTGGCAGCCTTGAAGTTGAGCCCATTTATCAAGCACTTAAACAGAGTTGAAGGGGATGCTCCATACGGGACATCAACGATACTGTGCCATATGCTGCGCTGGGCTCGAAGCTGCCAACCTGAACGCCGATTTGGCAAGATGCCAAAATCTTGCCTCACTTGTTTTGTGAATTTTTGGATGAAGCCTTAAAAATCCAAAAATTTAATTATAACTTGTAAAATATCACCAAAAATGCTCAAAAAGCCAGACTCGATGGATGAATGCCATTACTTCACCAACAGGACTCTGGAAGACGGCAAAGGCAGGATAACTGCATGGGTCTTCAGGAAGCAGTGCCAGAAATGCAGGCAGGGAATTATGGGAAAGCCCATCAAAAAGAACGGCAAACTGGATAAAAAAGCTGATCACTTCGTATGCTATAAATGCGGCTATAAGGAAAGCGAGGAGCAGATTGATGAAGGGCTGACAGTCAATGTAGATTACAAATGCCCCCACTGCGGAAATGAAGGCGAGACAACAACTGAATACAGGAGGAAGAGCTTTCAGGGTGTGCAGGCTTATATCTTTCAGTGCCAGAAATGCAGCGCCAAAATACCAATTACAAAGAAGCTTAAGGAAATTAAGAAGAAAGGAAAAGAGGAATTGGATGCGGAATGAATTCTGTAATTTAGCAAAAAACGAGTAGAAAGTTATTTATATTGATATTCAGTATAGGTTTAAGAAATGGCTCCAGAACTAATAACCATACCAAAAACAGAATATGAGTACTTAAAGCGCTTGGAATCTATTGCGCAGGATCAGTTATTGCTAAGCATAAATCGGGGGCTGGAAGATGCTTCTAAAGGCAGATTAAGAGAGGGCATTAGACGAAATTTTTTAAGGAATGTTTAAATATGTCAATAATGCTCTCTCTTTAATCGTAAGGGGTGGAGAATGCCAGATATTGATTTAGGTATTGGGAGTCCAATTAAGACATTCATTGAAAAAATCAGAAAAGAATCAACGGATGGTCTTGCAGATTGGGAATTGAAAGCACCAATAGAGTTAGAATTATCGGCGATTGTAAAAGGGAAAGTTGGGCTTTTGATTACTTTTCTGGAGATACTCTAACATCAATTCTATCATCATTTATAAGATTAGGAGTGTCAACACCACTAATCCTTTTTACAGTAAAGGTACTTCTTGAAAATTTCCTAGAACTATCCTCTTCAAATTGAACGGTTTGCTCTAATTCATTTCCTTTAATGGTAACCTCAGCTATTGGTTTTCCTCTTTCAGTTGAGTATACTTTATTCAGAGTTGCCGAGTAACCGCTTCCATCTGCAGTGCTAAATTGTCTTGTTTCTCCAACTCCTATCGTGAAGTCTCTAGTTGCTGCCCCAAGTAATTGAAATGGATTATCACCACAACCAGTCAAACCCAAGGCAGTTGTAACTAAGCCACTTCCAACCAACCCATATCTTAGAATTTCTCTCCTTGTATAATTCATTTTTAAAAAAGATATTTGATTTTATATATAAATCTTTCTATGTTTACTATGTAGAAGTGATAAATATGGCATTGGCGAGTACCTGCACATCCCTAGTTTGTTTAGCAAATTGATTTTATGACTGAATAAATCGGCGAGGCGTTGCGATGTGGCAGGACAGCAACGCCTCGCACTAATTATGTTGCGAAGCAACGGAATGAAAATAAATTATTTACAATATTGAAATAATAAAATTATGGAAAAATTGATAAAAATAGTTAAGGTTATGATTCAAAATATGATTCTAGGTTTCAAAATGTTCGCATAATAAATTTTATACGCCATTATTACCCTAATTAAACCATCAAACTCAGCACCACCGCAATCCCAACATTAATCCCGTGCAGGACAAAGCACGGCACGCACACAGTTTTTAACTTGACCAATAATGCATAAGTCAGATATACTGCAATCAATACTGTGCTCCATGACATAACTAAAAGAAAATAATGCGCATTCTTATCATCATGTAAAAAACTGAAAATGCTGAATAATAATATCACAATATAATAAAACATGCCGAAAATATAATTTGGAACACCGAACATCTTCCCGTACTTGCTGTCAGACACCCTCATGCATGTATTTCCATCACACAAGGGCATATTCTTTACAAACTTGGGAAACCATCCTCTCTTGGCGCATAAAAAGTAGAATGAGATGAATAATCCTGCAATGCTTAATATTATCAATAAACTCTGAGATACTGAAATTGCCATAAGTAATGCTAGCCATGCTTTAATTTAAAAACCTTTTTAAATATAATTTCCAATTGAAGCACTGACCACTGGCCAAACACCCCCGTAGCCTATTTAAACTAATTCTTCTTCTAAAAATTGGGAAGGATGAATAAGATTAGTATCTTGGAACAGGTATTAAAGAAATTGTATATAGATAAAAAATTAAGTACTAGGGTTATTGCAAAAGTTCATGGCTGTAGTCAGGGGGTTATTCGAAGAGAATTAAAAGAGCATGGAATTAAGATAAGACAACCCACTAAAGAAATTATTATTAGTAAAGAGTATCTATGTGAATTATATGTTAATAAGGGATTATCCACTTACAGAATTGCTGAGCTGTATAATTGTGATAACAAAACAATTCACAGAAAATTGAGACAATTTGGAATTCCAACTCGTTCTATTATAAAAATCCCAATACCCAAAGAAGAATTGTATAGATTATATCATGTAGAAAAATTGCCCCTGTCTAGAATTGCTAAAAGATTCTCCTGCTGTGTTGATCCTATTTTTGACAGAATGAAGGAATATGGGATTCCATCTAGGACTATGAGTGAAGCAAAGACAATTTATCCAAAACAAGATTTTAGTGGAGATTTAGTTGAGAAAGCTTATCTTATAGGATTTAGATTAGGGGATTTGAATGTTTATAGAGATTATGATTCTGTTTGTGTTCAATCAAGCACAACGATCTTAGAGCAAGTTGAATTGATAGGAAGTCTTTTTAATAAGTATAGTAAAGTTAATGCTAAAAAATGTAAGGATGGAGCTTACCATAATCAAGTTAGACTTAACAAGACTTTTGAATTTTTACTTCCAAAAGAAGATTTGATTGAAGATTGGATACTTAACAATGACTTATATTTTGTTGCTTTTTTTGCAGGGTATTTTGATGCGGAAGGAAACGTTCAACTTTACAAAAATCGCTTAAGACTAAGGATAAGATCATGCGATAAAAATATTCTTTATTCAATGCATCAAAAATTGCAGACCTTAGGAGTTAGAAATATATTCAGATTAGAGCTTTCTGCTGGAATATATAAAAACAAAAAATTAAATAAAGACTTTTGGTGTCTTTCGATAAATAGACAACAAGATATAATCGAACTAAGTAAGGGGGTTTTTCCACACTTGAAGCATGCTAAAAATAGGAAAAAATTAATTCTACTATCAAAGTAGAAATAAAATACAAATAAGCGGAATTTTAATAAATATTTATAAAGGAGGGTTTATGCTACAGTCATATGACAAAAGCAAAAAGTAAGCGGATACTTGTAACGTCGGCACTACCCTACGCTAACGGGAGTTTGCATCTGGGACATATGGTTGAGTATATCCAGACAGACATTTTTGTAAGGTTTCTGAAGCTTATAGGAGAAGACGCAATCTACATATGCGCAGATGACACTCATGGCGCGCCCATTGAAATAAAGGCTTCGGAGCTGAAGATAAAGCCGGAAGAACTGATAGAAAAATACTACAAAGAGCACACGAAAGACTTCAAGGATTTCCTTATAGAATTCGATAACTACTACTCAACAAATTCTCCTGAAAACAAGCACTACTCAGACATTATCTTCAATGCCGCAAAGAAAAAGGGACTTATCTATAAGAAGACAACAAGGCAGGCCTATGATCCCGAATCAGAAAGGTTTCTTCCTGACAGGTATGTGAAAGGCAAATGCCCGAAGTGCGGGGCAGAAGACCAGTATGGGGATGTATGCGAAGCCTGCGGCTCAACCCACACGACAGAGCAAATCATAAATCCCTATTCTGCTGTCACGAAAAAGCCGATAGAATTCCGCGAGTCGGAGCATTACTTTTTCAAATTAAGCTCAATGTCAAAAAAGCTGGAGAAATGGATGAAGTCAAACAAAAACCTGCAGGACGAGGTCAAGAATTTTGTATTGAACTGGATAAAGGAAGGCCTGCAGGACTGGTGCATCAGCAGGGACGGCCCTTATTTCGGCTTCAAGATTCCCGGAGAAGAAAATAAATTCTACTATGTATGGCTTGATGCTCCTGTCGGATATATAGCATCAACTGAAAATTACTGCAAAAAACACAATCTTAAGACAGAGCATTACTGGAAAGGCAAAGGCGCAAAAATACACCATTTCATCGGCAAGGACATAACTTATTTCCATTTCCTTTTCTGGCCTGCAATGCTCATGACAGCAGGATTCAACACGCCTTACTCAATAAAAGTCCACGGCTTCCTGACAGTGAACGGCGAGAAGATGTCAAAGTCAAGAGGGACTTTTTTCACTGCAAAGGAATTCCTGCAGAAGCACAGGCCTGAGCATCTAAGGTATTATTATGCCTCGATGCTGAGCAGCAGGCTGTCTGACATAAATCTGGATTTTGAGGAGCTGAAGCATAAAGTCAACAATGAGCTGGTTGCAAATATAGGGAATTTTTGCTACAGAATAATAAGCTTCACCAATAAAAACTTCAGCGGCGAAATAAGGGAAATCGACAAAAACACACTTATAATAAAAGAAATAAATAATAAAATAAAAAATATCGAAAAAAATTATCATGACTTGAATTATAACGAGGCTGTGAAAGAAATTCTTCACATATCCTCAATAGGGAACAAATATTTTCAGGACAATGAGCCGTGGAAGCTGATTAAGGAAGACAGGGAAAAAGCCCATAAAATCTGCGGATTGGGGGCGAACATCGCAAAGATTTTAAGCATATTGATAAGCCCGATCCTGCCGAATATTTCCAAAGAGCTGCAAAGCCAGCTTAATCTTAGGGAATTGTCATGGAAAGACTTGGAGTTTGATTTAAAAAATCATAAGATAAATGGTGAGAAGATTTTGATAGAAAAAATAGAAGAGCAGAAGCAGGAGGAGTTCCCGCTTGATTTGAGGGTAGCGGAAATAATTGAGGCAAATGATCACCCTAACGCCGACAAGCTCTATGTTCTCCAGATTAGCCTTGGAACTGAAAAAAGGCAGCTTGTCGCAGGATTAAGGGGGCATTATTCCAAAGAAGAGCTGAAAGGCAAGAAAATAGTTATGATAGCCAATCTGAAATACGCCAAACTGCGCGGAGTAGAGAGCCAGGGCATGCTTCTTGCAGGCGATGACGGAGAAAATGTAGGGGTGCTTACAGTGCATAAAAGCGAGCCGGGAAATAGCGTTTATCCTGAAGGATTCTCAGTCTCAAAAATCCAGCTCACATTTGACGATTTCCTGAAGCTTGAAATAAAAGTCCACAGCCATAAGGCAGTCTTTAAGGGAAAAGAGCTGAAAACTGACAGGGAAACTGTGATTGTTGAGAAGGCAAAAGACGGCGCAAGGGTAAGATAAAATTTTAAATTAAAGAATTACAGCATTCATCTTTCCTGCCATAATTCAATATTTAGACTTAATCGTCACCATAATCGCTGTCATCATCATAATCATCATCGTCATCTTGCAGATATACCATGCTTTTCACCTCCTGGTTGAGTAAAATTTAGCCCTTTCTTCGCTTGGACAATATAAACTTTTTGATTATGAGGCGGCATTGAAAAGATATAGGCTGCCATCTGAATTTGCGAGGCTTTGCAGTTGTCACATAAAGCAATTTTCGGAGTTCCAGAGAGAAAATTGCTATAATCAAGATATATAAACAGCCGAGCCGATGGCAGCCCGAGCGAATGCGAGACTTTTCAATGCCGCCGATTATGCCGTTGATTTAAAAACCAAAAACAATTTAAAGTGAATATAAGTACTTCAGTTTATTGGGGCGGTAGCTCAGCCTGGGAGAGCACTTGCATTATCCCAAAATGCAGCTTAAATGGCTGAAGAAATGGTATTTTGAGCCGGAAGGCGATGAAATTCTGATACCATGGTGTCACGGATTCAAATTCCGTCCGCCCCATTTCTTTATAGCGCAACTTCCAAAATTGTGCCTGCTATTATGTTAAATATCACCATGACTATGCCTGCTATTGCGCAATAAAGAACAGTGCTCCTTATTAAGTTTTTCCCAAGCTCATATCTCTCATTCAGCTTGTCTTCGCCGTTTAGCACGCCGTTTGCCATAATGGTCAGTATGTAAGTTATCTGGATGACATAAATCCCGACTATGATCTGAAAATGGTATGTAGGCAGGCCCTCCCCGAAAAGCCCTATGAAGCCTGTCGGAACTCCTGCTCCGCCTTCCAATCCGGACACTGATCTCTGAAGCTGCCCGCTAAGCTTTCCCAAAATCGTCGTGGTCATTGAGGTTATTCCAATTACTACTCCTGCGATTGCGGGCGTCAGGAACTTTATCTGGGAAGTCATTGAAGAAACGATGTCTGCCATTAGGTCTTTCAGCCTCTCATCGACTTTATGTATCTCTTTTATGTATCTGGAAACGTTAGTCAGTGCCTGAGCGGCAATCAGGGGGCCTTTTTTTATGGATTGGGTCAGGACTTTCATTGAGCTTTCAATTAGATTGGAGGGGAATGAGACAAGCGCTCCGTGCTCCTTGTCAAAAATCGCCTTTTCAATCCCCATTCCAAGCCTTTTTATGTTCATGCTTACCAACCTGAAAAAATTGCCGGATATGGTGCCTTCCATCACATTAGTGACTTTGTCAACTGCAATCTCGACAGGAAGGTTGTCCCCCAGCCTATTCCCCAATTGGTACAATGCACCTGCAAATTCAAGCTCAAGCTTCTTCGACCTCTCCCTTATCTTTATGACATTTTTTGACCTAAGCTTGAAATAAAGTCCTATTGACAGGCCGAAAGCCAGCGTGACAAATAAGCTTATCACAGAAGCCCCCAGGCCATATGGGCCTATGTCTCCGGCAGGCCTGCTCCTGTATTCCATAAAGCAGTATTTCTGTTTGCAGGATGATGTAGGATCTTCGCCGCCAAATCCAAAATCAGGCAGGCCAAACAGGTGCATTAACAAAGGAATGATGCCTATAAAGAGAAAAATGACCCCGATGAATATGCTTATATGCAGGGGCTTTATTTCAACTTCCTTCCTGCCGATTTGGACGATAAAATTTTTATATTTCTTCAGCTCTGGATTCTCCTCGGAAATGTCTGATTCACCATAGCCTGTCGGCCTTTTTGACAGCACATTTTTCCCGATAAAATAGACAGATACTGGCAGAGCGACATTATACAGCACCGCAATATGCAGCGGGCTTACATTTTCCATAAAGCTTACAACAAGAGGGAGTATTACAAGCCCCAGTATAGGCAAAATTACGCCAAGCATGTGGAGCATTGTGATGGGGCTTTTCAGGTTATGGGCGTAATGCAGCATTTTCTCAAATGTCTCGTCAAGCATTATATCGAGGCCCTTGTCCAGCGTGCTCAGCCTTTTTGACTCTTCTCCCTCATACAAGGAAGATTCTATCAGGTGGAATGCTTCTATGAATTCGTTGTTCCATTTCTTCCACGTGTTAAGATAGCTGTCAAGGGACTCTTTTACAGTTGCATACCTCTCAGTCTCCACATCCCAAATCACTTTTTTCAGGTCAAGAGACAGGGGAGGGGCAAGATGGTCTGCTGCAAACTCGATTGCCTTTTCAAGGTTTGAGGTGTGCCTCATGTATGTCACGACATAAAAAATGCATAGGACCATCTGATTGCTGGCTTTTAGGCGCCAGTTGTTGGCAAAAAATACAGGCAGCTTTCCAAATGGCCTTATCAGGCCGGCTGCCAAAAGAAGGAAGAAAATTACGAAAAACATGGACTGGAATAGGATATAAGACAGGAATGCCCCGGCAAAAAAAATCATAAGGGGTATGAGAAATGAGAAGGATATCGCGCCTGAGGGGGTGATGTTAAGATGGGCGATGCCTATAGCTTCCTGGAGCTCAGCTTCCTTTTTCTGGTCAACTTTTATTTTAAGCCATTTTTCGCTTAATCTGCAGAATTTTTCATAAGCGTCAAGATGAGCCGGCATATAGGACTCTTTGAATTCAGTGTATTCAAGAGAGGAAATCCTGTTGCTTTTTTTATCCACATCAGCGCCCAGCTCCTTCTCTATATTTTTCCTGTAGGATTCCATCAGGCTGAGAAGCCTGTTCTTGTCTACTGCGTCGGGCATTTAAACCTCTTTTTCCTCTTCTGCAATGTTTTGCTTCTTGACATGCCTCTTAAGCCATTCATTCCACTCAAAGGATATTCTTTTTGAGTCCAAAGAGCCTATCTCCTCTTTAATCTTGTCAGATATCTTATGAAACTGGTCATTGCTCTGTATCACAAATGGGGCTTCCAGCAGCTCGGGCATTTTGGCCTGCTGTGAAAAATTGACCAGAGATTCCTTGATAGCCGCCCTTAAGTTGATATTGTCCCACACCGCATCCCAGTTTCCAGACCAGTCCCTGACGCTTCCTGCTATGGATTTCAGGATCTCGGATTCCCCGTTTATTAAGTCGTTGCTGGGAAGCAGCTTGTCATTTCTTGAGTCATATTTCATAAGGTCCGAAAATCCGTTTTCCAGCAGGGGGTCATTGGTCCAGTGTTTCCTTACTTCAGAGATTTGGGTCACGCG
Organism: uncultured Methanosarcinales archaeon; assembly: GCA_964454865.1. Classification (GTDB taxonomy): domain Archaea; phylum Nanobdellota; class Nanobdellia; order Woesearchaeales; family GW2011-AR4; genus JACOZO01. The sequence continues at coordinate 3,055 of CAYVTQ010000031.1, read as the reverse complement.
GCGCCATCTATGGAGCCCGTCTGCGCTTCTGACCGGATTTGCGACGATTATAATGTCAGTTGCCTTGAAGCTGGTTCTTGGAACGCCCAGATCGTTGACAACCCTGTCAAAAACCCCGTAAGGGCTGTCTCCGTGGATAGTGCCTGCAACAACATTTGCAAGAGCGCCCACGCGCATAGCCTCATACAATGCAAGGGCTTCTTTGCTTCTTATCTCTCCAACAATCAATGCAGAATCTCCCATACGCAGCGTAGCTCTTATGCCTTCATCGGCAGAAACTTCCGTAGTGCCCCTTGTCATGGCAGAAGCCACCTTCATCTGCTGTATATTGTATCCCAGGCTCCTCAACGAGGATACAGGAAGCTCCAATGTGTCTTCTATCGTGATAACCCTGTATTTCCTCATGACCTCCACTAGAACAGAGCCGAGCAATGATGTCTTGCCTGAGCTTCTTGTTCCGGCCACAAGCACTGTCCTGTTGCCGTCTATAAGGAAGCTCATTATTCCTGCAGCGAGTGGAGTGAGCATCCCGTTCTTTATGAACAGAGGAAGGGTCCACGGCTTGTCCCTGTGCCTCCTTAAGGCATACGCCAGTCCTGACGGGTTTAACGGAGGCGCAATTACAGCCACCCTTGACCTCACCCCCGGAAGCTCGAGCTCTGTGTCCAAAATAGGATTGGCTTCATCCAGCGGCCTGCCTGAAATCAGCCTTAGTTTTGACGCCCATGAATCTCCTTCGGATGCTGTTGGGACAATATTAGTCCTGCAGTCGGTATAATCCTGATGCACAATGAATATAGGAGTCTCCCCCATAGGGGAATTGATTGTAATGTCCTGTATCTTCTCGTCCTGCAACAGCACTTCTATCAAGCCAAAGCCGACTGTGTACCTTACCAAAATTCTTGTCAGCTCGTCAATTTCAGCGCTTGTGAATTTAAGCTGCCTGAAATTAACAAGCTCTTCGATAAGATCCCTGCCCACGCTGGAGAAAACCTGCCTTATCCTTGCAGGGTCGATAAAGTCCGCCCTTGTAGGCTTGTGCTCTGACATGATTTTTCTGGCTGCATCCAGTATTTCATATTTTTCCTCTGAAAGCCTGAATTCAGGAGGAACCAGGTGGTAGAGATACTGCACATTGTCCGGAAGCTCAAATATCGTGACATCTGTATTCTTGTCAAGCTGGTAGCTGTCTATCTCCTCGGCATAATGAGGGTAGGTCGCCATCAGCTTTGTGAACATGAAATCAGGCCTTATGTCTGCAGAAAACAGCCTGCTGTAAAGCATTCTGTCCCCAACTTTAAATCCGTCCAAATTATCCTTTATCCTTGTTATTATCTTAGTCTTATCGAGCAGATTGATGATATATTCCAGCAATGAAAAATATTTCTTCACGCAATTGCCATAGGTTGTGTCTTCCGACTTTGAGCTCCTGATTCTCTCGTCTCTCAATGATCTCTTTAGCTCCACATAGGAGCCAATTGGATCAGACTTAAGCAGGTTGGAAATGACATTCTGGATGAGGGAATACCAGTGCCCCGCGTATTTTGAGCATGCAGGCCCTGCCATCAGCGCGTTGTAGCTTAGCAAATCCTTTCTTTTTGTCAGAAGCACGTAGATGTCCGCTATTTCCCTCAGCATCAAAACCTCATTGTAGTCATACTCGTAATTCCTTTTTTGCGCGAAAACTATCTTCGTCACAACGCCTACTTCTATCAGTATATCTATTGTTTTTGACATGCATGCAGGATCATCCTCCAAAGAAGGCACCCTGGAATATTCCTCCAAGTCAATAAGAAGAGTCACCTCCTCCCCTTCTCTTGCAACTTCATATGAAAACGGCTTTTTTGCTTTCCCAAAAAGTGCCATGCTATCTCCTCTCTTTTCTCAGGTTTTCAAGCGCTATTTCTATCAAATGCGACTTGTTCCTGTATCTTGTGTTGTCAGAAGCCTCCTTGTCTATCCACTTGATTAGATCTTCCTCAATTGTCGCGCTTATGGGCTTTTTCATAGGATAATCCTGTCAAGATATATTATTTTATAATATATTATATTTTTTATATGATTTTATAATATAGGTATTTAAATATTTCGCCTAATTCATATTAAAAAACTAAGAGTATGATAAAATTCCTAATTTTTGGAATTAATTATGCATTGATAAGCTTAATAAAAATGAAGAAAATCAAGCTCTGCGCTGCCCAATTTGAAGCGAGCAATAGCTTCAATAAAAATATCGGTAAAGCTGAAAAATTCTTTAGGTCGGCAAGTGAAAGCAATTGCAGCATCGTATGCTTCCCTGAAATATTCTTGACCGGGGCAGTCAATAAAAAGTCATACAATAAAAAATCTCCAATAATATCAAAAAGGGCAATATCAAAATATTGCAAAAATTATAATTTGTACTGCATAATGGGAAGCATTATAGAAAAGATTGGCAGGGATTATTACAATATAAGCTATTTATTTGACAGCAGGGGAGGCATTGTTGGGAGCTATAAGAAAATCCATCTCGTCCTAAAAAGCGAGGGAAAATTCATAAAAGCGGGAGATGAGTCTGCTGTATTTAAAACAAAAATAGGAAGTATAGGGATACAGATATGCAGGGATTTGCTTTATCCCGAAGTGACAAGAAAATTGATGCTCAAAGGAGCGGAGATTGTGTTCTGCCCTTCATTCTGGGCTGAAAAATCGGATTCATACAGCCCCATCTACAATAATAAGTATTTCAAAAACAGAAAGCCAATAGAGGTGGATTTTTTGGTGTCAGCAAGGGCAATAGAAAGCGAGGTTGCCTTTGTTTATGTGAATGCCGCGGGAAATTACAATAGCCGGGGCTCCAGAAGCGCTTTATTGGGGAGAACGCAAATCGCATTGCCTTTTTACGGCTCAGTAGAAAGGATTAACAGCAACAAAGAAGGGATTTTAATCGGGGAAATTGACTTAAGCATCGTCAAGGACGCGAAGAAAATATATAAAATAAAAGAGGGTATTGGAAGATTATTGTTCAATTTCATAATTAGTTGACACTTTTAAAAATAGCTCGAATTTCTTGATT
>CAYVTQ010000030.1:0-18306 GCA_964454865.1 uncultured Methanosarcinales archaeon | reverse complement strand
TTTGGTAGTAGAGAATACAAGTTAGAATTTTGCTTCAGAAAGCTAAAGTATTACATTAAGGATATAGATTTATATATTATCTATTACATACCTAATTTATGTCCTCTTTTGAAAAAGTCAAGAAATTATTGGAAGAACTTAGAGATGAAAACATACATTTTAAAAAGCACTTTTAAGCAGCCATCAAAAAGGGAAGGCGAAGTAAATACAAAAATAATTTATGACGAAGAAGAAGATATATTGTTCTTGTCAAAAGGCAGGAAAGTAAAGGCTTCAATAGACATAGGAGATTTTGTAATAGATGTAGATACAAGCGGGTTTATTTCAGGAATTGAAATACTTAATGCTTCTGAAAACTTAAAAATATCAGAAGAACAATTAAAAGAATTACAAGAAGCGGCAATGTCAGTAACATACAAACCAAATTATGTTTATATTTCTCTAGTTATGAAGTTCAAAAAGAAAGAGAAAGACATTACAATTCCTTTAACGATAGACTTAGGGCATGGCTCTGTAAGGACTGAAAAGACTATTTTTGCTGTAGCTTAAATTTATTCATTCTGTTTTACCACATCAGCACAATTTTTAGTGAGCAAAAAATTCAAAAATCTAATGGTGGATAAAAATGGAATTTGAAAATCTGAAGCTGAAATGCGAATGCGGCGGAAAAATGGAAAAGATAAGGACAGAATGGAAAGGCATAGAGGTAAGAGGATGGAAATGCGGCAAGTGCAGTGAAGAAATCATAAATCCGGCAGATGCGCAAAAAGCAATAAGAATCAACACTTAAAACCGAAAGATATTTATATAAGTGTATATATATTTCTATATAGTATTATATATACTGTTGATTAAAATGCAAAAATTAGAAATCATACACTACCCAAACCTGAAAACTGTATTAATGGTAGAAGATGCTCTAAAAAAGGCAAATACCCTCATGACACGGGAAGGGTTAAAGAATAAGCTACAGACAAAAATAATGCACCAAACCTTAAATGTAATTCTAAAATATCTTGAGGACAGCGGGAAAATACTGGATGGAAGAAAAGGCATTTTATGGATATACAACCCAAGCCCAAAACTGGACAAGGCAATAAGGGAAGGAGTTGAACTATAATGTTTAAGGGAAAGCCTACAAAAGTGATTATAACAGGAGAGGCTAAAGAAGAATTTGACGACCTAAACAAAGTTGTGGGTGAAGAAATTGCCAAAGGAATCACAAGCAGCGATCACCAGACTTTGCTCAATTCAATAAAGCAGAAAATAGAGATACTAAAGGCAAATCCGGAATACGGAATTCATATTCCTAAAGACAGAACTCCAAAAGAGTATGTCAGGGATTATGATGTGAATAATTTGTGGAAAGTTGACCTTTCCGGCGCTTGGAGAATGATTTATACTATAAGGGGAAGTGATGTTGAAATTATTTCCCTGATATTGGACATTATGGATCACAGGGATTATGAGAAGAAGTTTAAGTACAAGAAAAACTAAAGAATTCCTTCTAACGACTAAACTTTAGGTAATGTAGATATCGTTAGTTATTTATTCACTTTCAGGGTCTGCAAGAATAGTCAGGTCTTTTACACCTTCTACTTTTTTCATTATCTCTTCTCTCATCCTGCTCTTTATTTTATATATCTCACCGATGCTCATCCCGCTGTCAACAGCCATAGTAAGCTCTCCTATTATGTAAGGCCCGCTCATTCTGAGTTTTAAGTCCTTTAGCCTGACTTTCGGATATTGTCTGATTATTTTTGAGATATCTTTTACCAGTTCGGGATTATTAAAGCCGTCTATAAGAATTAATGAAGCGCTTCTTATTGTGGCAATTGCAACTGAAATTATGTAAATTCCAACAATTAATGCGCCCAAAGCATCCCCCCATTTAAATCCCAAATATGAAAGGAAAACTCCTGCTAAAATTATAAAAGAGCTGGTCCAGTCTTTAATAGAGGCTTTGGCATCAGCCTCAAGAGAAAGCAAATTGTATTTTTTTGCAAGCCTGTTTTTTATTATTGACAGCCACAGCGACAGTAAGCCGCCGGCAACAAGAGTGATCATTCCTAAGATTGGGTAATTCAGTTCTACAGGGTTTTTAATCTTTAAATAAGCATTATAGAAAATGTAAATGCTCATTGCAATCATAATCATTGAAACTATCAATGACACCAGGGTTTCTACCCTATAATAGCCAAAATGGAATTTTTTATCAGCCTGCCTCCTGGAAATTCTAAGCCCGAACCATACCATAAAAGATATCACGGAATCGCTCATTGAGTCTATGCCGTCTGCAACCAAACCAACGCTGTTTGTATAATTGCCGACAACAATTTCAACTATTCCTATCAGAACTAAAACTATTGCGGATATTAAAACTACTTTCTCTATCTTCTTTATGTCTTGTTGCTTCATTGGATGGTAAACATAGACTTATGCTTAAATAGATTATGGTATGTTGGGGCTCAAAAAGAAAAATTAATAAATCATCAAATCTGCCCATCACCATGGCAAAAACAATAACCGTAGAAAATATAATAGAGGCGCCGATAGAAAAAGTATGGGAAATGTGGACATGCCCAAGCCGTATAGTTAAGTGGTGCCACGCATCAGACGACTGGGAAGCTCCAGACGCTGAGAATGATGTGCGCATTGGAGGAAAATTCAAGACAGTCATGGCGGCAAAAGACGGCAGCTCTCGTTTTGATTTTGAAGGAGTATACACAAATGTTAAAAAGCATAAGCAGATTGATTATACTATTAATGACGGCAGGAAAGTTGTCATAAAATTTGAAAGCATTGGCGGCAGCACAAAGCTGACAGAGACTTTTGAAATTGAAAATATCCATTCTGAAGCCCAGCAAAGGGAGGGATGGCAAGCGATTTTGGATAATTTCAAGAAGTATGTAGAGAATGAAAGGCAGAATTCAATGCAAGAAATAAGCCCTGTTCCGAACATGGATGGTCCATTCCTTCCTCCGATTGAAAAGCCCGAAGGACAGATTATGAAGCAGACTTATACCATGATGCTCCAGTATTTTGGCAAAGTGTTTACACCGCTGAAAGTGTTTTCTGCTCGGATGCCGCCTGCATTCAATCAGTTGTATACAAGCATCAGCACGCTGGACAAAGAATTGCTGCTGCCACCGGAGACTGCTATGCTTATCCGTGAACAGGTGGCGCGTATCAACGTCTGTCTTTTCTGCATCGATGCCAACCGATTTGGCGCAATCAAAGCGTCGATGAATGATGCCAAATTTGATGCGCTTGAGCAATACCTCACAAGCCCCCTTTTTACCGATGCAGAGCGCGCAGCACTGGACTATGTGACGGAACTGACAAAAGATAAAAATGTTAACCCGAACACCTTTGCCCGCATGTCAGGCTATTATTCCGAGCGTGAGATCTGCGACATCGTCTGGCTTGTTGCCAGCGAGCATCTTTACAATATGACCAATATCGGCCTGAACATCCATTCGGATATGCTCTGTGACATCAGCAGGAAGAAGTAGCATTATAAATGCTCTGCAACCCTTAACGTTGATGAAAAAATAAGAAGTGAAATATATGCAAAAAATCATCCCACACTTATGGTTTGACAAAGAAGCTAAAGAAGCAGCTGAATTTTACACCTCAATTTTTCCCGATTCAAAAATTACGAATGTAACGACTATCCACGACACTCCATTGGGAGATTGTGATATCGTTTCGTTTGAACTCCGGGGTCAATCGTTTATGGCAATCAGTGCGGGACCACATTTCAAGTTCAATCCATCAGTGTCTTTTATCGTGAATTTCGACCACTCAAGGGAAAATGATGCGAAAGGAAACATTGATGTCGTATGGAAAAGGCTGTTGGAGGGCGGTAAAGTCCTGATGCCCATCCAAGAATATCCCTTCAGTAAGCGCTACGGCTGGCTGCAGGACAAATATGGTCTTTCGTGGCAGTTGATCTTAACGAGTCCCGAAGGCGAGGAAAGACCAGAAATCGTACCATCCTTGCTCTTTGTCGGCGACAAATGCGGTAAGGCGGAAGAAGCCGTCAATTTTTACACCTCCGTGTTCAAAGATTCAAAAAAAGGCGTCTTGATGCGCTACATCGCGGGGCAGGAACCAGACAAAGAAGACACGGTCATGTTTTCCGACTTCAAGCTTCTCGACCTGTGGTTTGCGGCCATGGACAGCGCTCATGAGCACAAATTTACCTTTAACGAAGCCATTTCATTCATGGTGCACTGCGATACCCAAAAAGAAATAGACTATTACTGGGGGAAACTCTCCGCATTTCCAGAATCAGAACAGTGCGGCTGGCTGAAGGATAAGTATGGCGTTTCGTGGCAGATTGTACCCACTGTTATGGACGAGATGATGTCCGACAAAGACCCGAAGCGACTGGCGCGAGTCACGCAGGCGTTTCTTAAAATGAAGAAGTTTGATATTGCGGAATTGAAGAAGGCAGCCGAAGGAAAATAAGGATTTACCACCCATGAACAAAAAAGAAAAACCTAAAAGTGTTGCCGAATATATTAACTCTGCTCCCAAAGAAGCCCAAAAGAAATTGCGTGAAATGCGCGCATGCCTTCGCAAAGCCGCGCCCGGAGCCGAGGAAAGCTTAAAGTGGGGAATGCCTGCTTTCTCTTACAAAAGGATACTATTCACATATGCTGGATTCAAACATCATATTGGCTTTTACCCCACACCGAGAGCGGTGAAAGCCTTTGAAAAAGACCTTTCAAGACTTGAAACATCCAAGAGCACGATTCAGTTCCCGTTGGAGAAACCCCTCCCGTTGTCTCTCATTCATAAGATTGCCGCTTTTCGTGTTAGAGAAAGTAATGAGAAAGACGTGAGGTGGATGTGAAATGGAATCAAAAAATATGAACAAAAAAGAAATCGCCACATCGTTTCTCAACCTCGTTGTTTCCGGCAAGATAAGGGAAGCTTACAACAGATACATAAGCTCAGGCTTCCGCCACCATAACCCTTACTTTCGAGGCGACCGTGAGTCGCTTTTGACCGGAATGGAAGAAGCCGAGGAGAGATTTCCCAATAAAGTGTTTGAAATACGGCGAGCGCTTGAAGATGGTGATTTGGTGGCTGTGCATTCCATGCTTCGACTCAAGCAGGATATGCCGGAAATGGCAACAGTCCATATCTTTCGCTTTGAAGGCAGCCGCATTGTTGAGATGTGGGATATAGGCCAGGAAGCGCCCAAGGAATCTCCAAACAAAAACGGGATGTTTTGATAATAAAAAAATTTATTAACAGCTAAGGAGGGAACACCATGACAAAACTAAATACATACTTAAACTTTGCAGGCAACACGGAAGAATCTTTCAACTTCTACAAATCCGTCTTTGGCGGGAAATTTACATCTGTTGTCCGCTTCAAAGACATGCCGATGGAAGGCATGAATATCCCTAAAGAGGATGAAAACAAAATCATGCATATTGGCCTGCCAATCGGCAAAGACAATATTCTCATGGGCACTGATGCGCTTGAATCGCTCGGGCAAAAGCTTATCCAAGGCAACAATGTCCACATTTCAATACATCCGGAAAGCAAAGAGGAAGCAAACAGGATATTTAACGCTCTATCAGCTGGCGGAACGATAGAAATGCCAATTGCCGACCAGCTGTGGGGCGATTATTACGGCAGTTTTAGGGATAAGCTCGGGGTGCAGTGGATGGTAAACTACGCTTATCCGAAAGAAAAATGAAAGATGTGAAGGCCGAAAAAATAATCAGCAGACAAACTTTAGTCAAAATATCTTGGGTCATCGCTTCTGACGGTTATTTCTTTTCTTCCGGTTGTTTCTTTCCTGCTCTGCCCAAAGTCAACATTGCTCTGTTTTGGTCTGGGCTTAACATCATTGATCTCCAGCGCCTTCCTTAAGTTTATATTGCCGCATTTGAAGCATGAGAAAAAAATACCGAATTTTCCGCTGAGCATCTGAAGATTGGAGCCGCAGAGGCATTTTAATCCATCCAGCAGTTCCTGCTTATGGTCGGTGCACACAGGCAGTCCCTGCTTGTTCTTTATAGTGGCCTGTTTCTGGCAAAAAGGGCACTTGTCTATTTTGCTTTGGCCGTATTTCTTTGGAATAAACATAGGAAAAAACAGAATTGCGCTGGTTTAAAAGGGTTTTGAATAGGCATAATAATTTAGATTTTTGAAGGCACTTTAATTCAATCCGTCGCTTCGCGACCAAGATACACTCGGCGGAATTTGATTGCCACTAAATTCCGCCTCGGATTAATTTCAATGTTTTTCATAAATTGGCGAGGCGGAGCGTTATGTTGAGAGAGCAACGCCTCGCACTCTCATTGCCGAAGGCAGAATGAAAATTTAGTATAATCAACAGCTCCGGAATAGTGAATTATTACAAATATGCAATCTCACCCATTATCATCAATTATCTCGCCGTCTTTATGAAGGAGCACGTTCTTCTGGTCTTTTTTCTCCCTGAATTTTCTGGGGACATGGACTTTTTCCTTTGTCATGGGATTTTCGCCTGTGTAGTACATTGCAGTCGACAAAGTGCCGGGAGTTGGCGTGAATACCTGCGTCAGGTTGACGTAAATATCATTTTCACTGCAGAACTTCTTTGTCAGCTCCATGTCTTTCATCGTGCTGCCTGGGTGGGCTGCGACAAAATAAGGCACAAGGTTCTTGCTTGTCTTTTGCTCCTGATTCACTTTCCTGAACTCTTGAAGAAACTCCTTGAACGCGGACGCAGTTGACTTGTTCATCTGCTTCAGCACAGTGTCGCTTAGGCTTTCAGGCGCAATCTTGAGGCGCGTGACAAACTGCATTATTTTCCTGAACAGCTTTTTTTGCTCAAGAATTATGTCATGCCTGATTGCGCTTCTCAGCTCAAGCGAGGCGCCGCTGTATTTTTTGTTGAGCTTCTCGACTTCCTCCAGCAATGGATAAAGGTCATCGCTCAGCACGCGAAATTTGCATCCAACGCAGCTTTGGTTGCAGTAGTCTTTCTTGTCATAAACAGTTATCATCCCGTTTATTATGTGGGAATAAATCTTCCTTTCGTGCTTGTAAAGTGCGCATCTTGAGCCGTACATGTTTAAAGTAGGAAGCGTAAGGTCGTTTATCTTCCTAATTCCGGAAGAATACAGAGATTCAATTTCATGCACAATGCTCTCCTTGCTTCTTTTTGCGACTTCCTTTCCCTGCACTAAAGGTATTACACAAAATGAGCAGGAGCCCCAGCAGCCTCTTCCGATGATGACAGATGCCTGCAATCTTTCTACCATTTTGCTGTTCGGCCCAAAATTTTTTGAGCCAGGATGCAGCCTTCTTGTGAAAGGGGCGCTGTAGATGTAATCCATCTCCTTCTCGGTCAATGTGTGGCACGGCCTGTTGTGCTGTATGAATCCGCTTCCGCAAGGCTCGATGAATGCCTCATCAGGCAGAAGGTAGCAGGTTCTCGTAAGAAGATTGAATTTTTGCTTGTTAGAAACGCATTCCTCAAATGAAGGCAGCTTTCTTATTTTCTGGCTTATCTCGCCTTTCTTTACCCTGAAGGAAGCGCCTTCAATCGAGCCTAAGTCAAGGCTTTGCTTAATCTCCTCAAACACTCCCGGCTTTATTTTTCTCATACTTTCAAGAAGCTCCAGTATTGAGCGCTCTGCATTGCCGAAGAGCAGCAAATCTGCTTTCGTGTCATTCAAGATGCCCCTCCTTAGGCAGTTGTCCTTGTAGTCAAAATGCGTGAATCTTCGTATAGTGGCTTCAACCCCGCCTATTACAGTCATTGCGCCTTTGAAATGCTCCTTCAGCTTTTGGGTGTAAACCATAAGCGCCCTCTCAGGCACAAGAATATTCTCCCTCTCTTTTAGCATGGGCGTATAATTTGCCAGCATAGAATCCAGCAATCCCGATGTTATGCAGAAAAAGTATTTCGGCTTCCCGCAGGCCATGTAATCCCTGTCTGTTTCCGGCTGCGAGATGATGCCTACTTTATACCCTTTCCTGTCAAGGAGCCTCGCAATTATCGCCATGCCGCTCAAAGGATGGTCATAATAAGGGTCGCCTGTAACAAAAACTACATCAAACCCTGAAAATCCCCTGTAATGCCTTTTTCCATCTTGCAGGGATGTAGGCAGGAAATGCTGCTTCATATGCTGATGTATGGGCCGTTTATTTAAAAAGATAGGGATAAGTGGCAATGTTCTACTATTCTGAAATCTTTATTACCAATATTCAATCTGCCTCCGGCATAATCAGTGCGGGGCTCCGCTGTCCTGCCACATCGCTCCGCCCCGCCAATTTATTAAACTCAATGAAATAAATTCGAGGCGGAATTTTCTTGGCAGTAAAAATTCCGCCGAGTGTTTCTTCTGCCGCGCAAAGCGGCGGATTGAATTATATTAATTTCAGAAGGCTAAATAGCATTATGATTAACGTTCCCAAAAAGAATCATAACAACTGCTTTTTCCTGTAATTTTTCCCAAAAGCCTTAAATATGAGTTATACTTAAATATAATTAAAGTCTAACTAAAATGCCTGCCGAAATAACGCTTAAGAAATGGGGAAATTCAGTGGGGGCTGTGCTTCCGAAGGAATTTGTAGAATCTCAGGGGCTGAAAGAAAATGACAAGGTCATAATAGACATAGTCAAAAAAGCTGATTTGACAAAAATATTCGGCTCATTGAAGAGAGAAATGTCAGGGCAGGAATTCAAGGACATGGTCAGAAAGGGCTGGCATACATGAGATCCTATTTCTTTGATACCTACGCTTTTTACGAAATCATAGAAGGCAATAAGAATTATGAGCCTTATGCAAAAGATGTAGTTATAATAACAACTAAGCTTAACCTGATGGAGCTTCATTACGGGCTTTTGCTGAAGCACGGCAAAAAAGCTGCTGATGGGTACTATGACAGCCTATGCTCATTTGCAGTAGAAGTTTCAGATGATATTATCAAGGGAGCTAATGAACTGAGAGCGATGCTTAAAAAACGTGATTTATCCTATGTTGACTGCATCGGATACACAATTGCCAGGATGAGGGGCATAAAGTTTCTTACAGGCGACAGGCAGTTCCATGATTTGGAGAATGTGGAGTTTGTTAAGTGATTCTATTTTTTGATTTATTGTAGCAACATTTAAAATATACTCCCTTTATTTGAATGTTTTATGAGTTTAGATAATCAAGGAAAAAATAGTATTAATGTGTTGGTCATTGAAAAATCCATCAAGCCTGAGCCTGATGCTTCAGAAAAAGTAGAAAAAGCACTTTCAGAGCATGATATATATTCAGTAGCTTATTATCTCAGCGACAGGGGATTTAACGTACATTTGGTCTGGGAGTTACAGATTATAGGTTTGATAGTTTAGAGGAGATTACATCCAAAATCGAGAGAAGCAGAGATGTACGCGGACTTTTAAGACCCGTACCTATACATTCTGTTGATGATTTAGCAGAATATAATTTTATCATAGCACATCCACCATGGGACGAGGCAGAATATATACAAGACTTTGCTAATAAAAATCCACAAGTTACAATAATTTTGCCTTGTCCAGCTAGTGATTTGCCAAATAGGACTGAGTTTCCGTTAAGTGGTGTCTTTAGAGACCAATTAGGAATTTATAGCGTTGATGATAATGTTTTTTGTTGTAATGTTTATAATTTAATCAGTTATTTATTAGAACAGAAAAAGAAGTAATCCGAGTTCTCACTTCAAAATCCCCATCCCTGGATAAAGCGGAAACTCCTTGCACAGTTCCAGAATGCCATTCCTTGCCTTCGCAATGACATTCTTATCAGTATGATTCTCAATAACTCGCGCAATGCAATCCCCGATCACTTTCATCTCGCTTTCTTTCATTCCCCTAGTAGTTACAGCAGGCGTGCCTAATCTTATTCCGGATGGATTAAAAGGAGAAGCAGGTTCATAAGGAATTGAGTTTTTATTCACAGTTATCTCAGCTTCCTGAAGCGCAGTCTGGACTTCCTTGCCTTTGCCAGTAAGCCCTTTATTCACCAGCTTTATTACCATAAGATGATTGTCTGTGCCGCCTGTAACAAGCTCCAAGCCATTATCCATCAATGTATCAGCAAGTGCCTTTGCATTCTTCACAATCTGCTGGCAGTATTTCTTGAAGTCAGGCTGCAATGCTTCCTTGAAGGCAACTGCTTTTGCAGCTGTAACGTGATTATGCGGGCCACCCTGCAATCCGGGAAATACGGCAGCGTCTATTTTCTGCGCCAGATTCTTCTTTCCTTTTGGATCAAGCCTGTCATTTATATTGCACATTATCATGGCGCCTCTTGGCCCCCTTAAAGTCTTGTGCGTTGTGGTTGTGACAACATCGCAGTAAGGCATCGGGTTCTGATGGACGCCGGTAGCGCACAATCCAGCTATATGGGCAATGTCAGCCCAATGATAAGCGCCTACTTCATCGCAAATCTCCCTGAATGCCTTAAAATCCAATTTGCGCGGGTAAGCAGTTAAGCCGGATAAAATCATCTTCGGTTTTGTCTCTTTCGCCAGTTTCATGATGGCATCATAATCAAGTAATTCTGTTTCTTTATCAACATTATAAGTTGCGCATTTGTAATGCTTCCCGGAAAAATTAACCGGTGAGCCGTGCGTCAAATGCCCGCCTGCGCTCAGGTCAAAGCCCAAAAATGGATCTCCAATATTTAATAAAGCAAAAAAAACAGCCTGGTTTGCAGGGCTGCCGGAATAAGGCTGCACATTCACATGCTCTGCGCCGAATAATTTTTTTGCTCTTTCAATTGCAAGAGTCTCAACAACATCAACAACCTGGTTGCCGCCATAATACCTCTTCTGCGGATAGCCTTCAGAATATTTGTTCGTAAATACTGTGCCCAATGCCTGCAGAACTGCCTTGCTTACAAAATTCTCGCTCGGTATCAGTTCAACGCCGTCCCTTATCCTCTTTTCCTCGTCAAGAATAGCCTTAGAAGTCTCAGGATCAGCAATTGTTATATCGTCCATAAATGCCATGGTATCACCAATAAAAACCGCCTTTTTAGCAGGTTTATATAACTTTTTGTTTTTTGGATTTTAAGAAGTAAATTATATGCCATTTAATTAGCAGTTATATTCAATTTTTCGGGGGCTTTTACGAGATTGGAGCACACTCTCTTATTGTGCTTTGCACTTAATTCTTATTAGAAGGGAATCTGGGGCTTAACTTTAATTTCTTTTTATAATAAATTATTTTAAATCCGCCTAAAAATCCTCTTTTTATTTCTTTATCTATTAAGAATTCGAGTAATTAATTTTTGTTTTCCAAATGCCAAATCAGAAGGAATATTATCTTTTGTGAATGTCACAACCTCAAAAACTTCATTACCGTGATTTCCTAGTTCTGGTATAGTGTCAATCTCAGCAATTATGAATGGGATGATTTCCCATTGCTTCATTTCCTTTCCACCAGACTCTTCCATAAGAACAGTTCTCAAATCAACAACTTGATAACTCAACACATTAACACCAGATTGCTCTTTCACGATTCTTTTTACACACTCTTCTACAGATTCTCCATAGCGTATGAGGTTGTGACAGAGAAATAGCAAAGTATTCTCTTCTGATTCTGGAGGAACTTCGTGACCAGGAATGCACTTTCTTCTTAATGCAAAATATTTATCATCTTTCTTTAGGAGGATATCAAAAGTGATATGTGTTCCTCCATCTACCTCTTTTGAAATGGGATGGCCAAAATTTGCTTCATTATTTTGCCAATTATACTCAAATTCCATACTATAAGTTTATTAGGGAATTATATAAATTGTTCGGTGCTGGTCCCTTGAATTTCACTTAACTTGGTTTTGATATTGTCATTTTCCCAGCTCATATGCTTTTCTCACAAGCTCGTCAATGCTTTCAAATTCAGCATCGGAAGGGACTAAATGCAGTCCCCTATTTAATCTGTCTAAAACTTCAAGAGATTTTTGGCGGTAATACCTCATTTTTTCTCCGGGCCTGCCGCTAAGAGTTATTGATGGAATCTGCACTGCAAGGGCATATCCGGCAGGCGTTACGTTTGATGTGCAGTCAGGTGGCGCTATCGCCATATGCGCTCTTCTTCCATCCAAAGCGTGCTCTTTATGGATATACTGAACTTCATATCTAAAAGTGTCTCCTCCTCCAGGGAATTGCATTGATTTTTCTTTAAATTCGCCATCCATTTTAATGCCAAGAAATCGAATTTTCATTTTAAATCTATCCAAAACTATAAAAACATCCTTATTAGGCATTATCTTATGGTCAAGATCCTCCTCATAGGCAGCGGCGCAAGGGAGCATGCAATCGCTGAGACGTTTAAGGAAAGCAGGAAAAAGCCTTCTATTGTCTCTTATATGAAAGCCAAGAATCCGGGAATTGCAGCGCTGTCAGATGCTTTTGAGATTGGAAACTACAACGAGCTTGATCTGATCAAGAAATTTGCCCTGCGCGAGAAGCCTGATTTCGCGTTCATCGGCCCTGAAGATCCTCTTGCCCATGGCGTTGCAGACCTGCTTGAGATTATCGGCATCCCGTGCATAGGCCCGAAAAAAGCATTGGCGCAGCTTGAGACAAGCAAGTCTTTTACAAGAGAGCTGATGCGGGAATTTGGAATTGAAGGAAACCCAAAATTCATGATTTTTGACAAAACAAATGCTTCAAATGCGAAAAAGTTCATTGATTCTTTGGAAAGTGTTGTTGTTAAGCCTGATGGATTGACAGGAGGGAAAGGAGTCAAGGTGCAGGGCGACCATTTTCAGGCAAAAAAAGAGGCTATGGATTACTGCAATGAAGCCTTAAAAACACACGAGAAGGTGATTGTCGAGGAAAAGCTTGATGGAGAGGAATTCAGCCTGCAGTGCTTCACTGACGGAAAGACAGTATTGGCTTTTCCGCCTGTGCAGGACCACAAGAGGGCTTTTAATGACGACAAAGGCCCTAACACCGGAGGCATGGGATCTTATACTGATGAGAGAAACCTGCTGCCGTTCCTGACAAGGCAGGATGTTGAAGACGGATTAAGAATAACACAGAATGCCGTAAAAGCGCTATGCAAAAAAACAGGGCAATACTATAAAGGCATCATGTATGCCGGCCTGATAGTAACAAAAGACGGCGTCAAGCTTATTGAATATAATGCAAGATTCGGCGATCCTGAGGCAATGAATGTGCTTCCATTGCTGGAGAATGACCTTATCGATGTCTGCAATGCTGTAATCAGCCAGAAATTAAGCCAGATAAAATTAAAGTTCAGGAAAGAAGCGACTGTCTGCAAGTATGCCGTGCCTGAAGGCTATCCTGACAATCCTGAAAGAAGCCGGAGAATTGAGATTGGAAAAATGCCCGCCAATGCCCGGCTATATTTTGCTTCTGTCGAGGAAAAAAAAGGCGGGATTTACACGGCTTCCTCAAGGGCAATCGCTTGCCTGGGCATTGCAGGAGATATAGAAAAAGCTGAGATGATTGCTGAAAAAGCTGTTTCTGCAGTTAAGGGAATGCTCTTTCACAGGAGTGACATTGGGACAAAGGGGCTTGTCGGAAAAAGACTGGAGCATATCAAAAAAATCAGGAAATAAAAATATCTAATTTTTTATCTCCCCTTAGTAGCACAAAAATCTAAATTTCCTCAAAATACTTAAAAATTGCCGCCTATTTCTCGGCTCATAATGGCACACAGGAGGTGTTTAGATGAGGAGCATTAAGGCAATTGCTTTATTGATTCTGCTTTTGACGGCAGTTGTTGGCATTGTCTACGGGGCTGTTGTGACAAAGCAGCTTATGGCAGGAGATTCAACAGATAAAGCGAGCATAGAAGTTACAAAGTCTGCAATAAGGGACTTTGAGAGAAATGTATATGTTGTTGAGACTGACATGCAGAGCGAGATAATGTACAGCGTTGTGCAGGGCAAGAAACTGAGGGCTACGACCGAAGGCCTTGAGCCAGGATATGTAATTGCGAAGCGCGGCGACAGCGTGAAATTCAGCTTATTGAGCGACGTCAACTGCGATTTTCATGTTGACGGCTACAGGGTTGATGCAAGAACGCAGCCGAACACTGTGACAGAAGTCACATTCAACGCAGACATTCCCGGGATATTTGTGTACAGGTGCGCCGGCTTGTTTGACGACAGGAGCACAGTAGGATTATTGGAGATTGTCGAATAAGATTGTTATTTCTTTTTTATTTTATATTTATTTTTAATCTGTTTCAGGAAATTCACCCTTTACCACACTTAGCCTTTTTGCCAATGAATCCCATTCCGCCTCCGGCATATCCAGTGCGAGGCGTCGCTTTTTTTGCCGTTGCGCTCCGCCTCGCCAATTTATTGGTATAAATCCGAGGCGGAATTTTAGTGGTTTGCATGCGAGAACGCTCGCATGCTCGCGTTCAAATCAGTCAAAATTCCGCCGAGTGTGTCTTGGCCGCGAAGCGGCGGAATGAATCATATTCGTTTCATAAATCTAAATTATTGCCCAAAACCGCAACATTAAAATATTAATTCCCCCATTTGCCTGTTATGCCGAAAAAGAGGGGAAAATCAAGGCCTAGAGTTAAAGCTAGGGGAATTAAGAGAAAAAGTGCTATAAGGGCTATTGGCGCTGAGATCAAGCCGGTTCCTACTGCCCCTAAAAGAGAGGAGTCTGAGTTTAGCAGGGAAATTGACAATCTTCTGAAGAATGAGGACAGCATCAAGCAGGAGCTTCAGAATCTCGAGTCAAAAGAGCTTAGCCTGGAAGAAGGGGAGCAGCAGATCAAGCAGGGCGAGTCAAGGCTGCTGCAGCAGTCAGCCAAAATCCAGAAAGAGGAGAAAAAGATAGAGCAGGAGGCAAAAAAGATACTTGGCCTGGAGCAGAACATCAAGGAAAGTGTGACAATAAAGCCTCTTGGGAAGATAACTGGGAGGGACATAAACAAGGGCCTTGTCGGCGCCTTTTTCGGCACGATTGCGCATTTTGCATTCATTTACGGCAGGGAGATTGCCAGGGATATAACAAATGAAAGGGCCACGGTTTTGTATATATTCTCCTATTTTCTCCTGACTCTCCTTATGTACCGCGCCGGCTACAGGGAGATAGAGGAAAAGAAATACCTTGAGCTATTCCCATTAAGGGCCACAATATTGTACTTATTGTCCATATTTGTCGTTATTTTCGTCTTCCTGCTGTACAACCAGATAGATGCAATAACCCTTGGAAGCTTATACAGGGAAGTCAGCGTTGTTTCCATACTTGCAGTATTGGGAGCAGGGACTGCTGACATGATTGGGAGGGATTAAATAACTAATTTATGGCATTAACGCTCCGGGAGCGCACAGTCATCTGTAATATTTCCTTTCCTTCCCGCTAAATCCGGAAACTTCAGACGCCTTTTTGCCCGGAAAAACTTCCATCTTTAGTTTTTGCGCCCCTGTCAGCTGCACAAGCATTGTCCCCAGAACTTCATTGCTGTTCTCTGTTACCAGGGCCTTGCTGTTGGAGGCAAATCCCCGCTCTTTTGTGACATCTCTTAATTTCACCAGCCCGTATTTCACCGATTCTCCGACCCCTGTTGACTTAGGGTCGGGGCTGTTTCCTTCAACTCCGTATGGCCCCTGATCTCCTAATCCAGCATCATAGCCTATGCTCACCCTGATTTTCTCCGGATCAACAAAGTCTGGCACAAAAGCAAGATGCCCTTCCCAGTACGGGCAGAGGTAATCGCCGCAGAATGGCTGGCTTTTATCACCGGCATAATCCGTGGCTTCCTTAAACCAATTGCCGGCAAGCTTTCCCGGAACATCAAAATCAATTTTTCCTCCGCGGGGCTCAGAGATTCTGGGATTTTTTTGCATCAGCTGCGCTTTTAATGATTCGGAAAAATAGTCAAACACAGGGACGGCATGCACTTTCCACGGCTCGCCGGCATAGATATCTGGAGTGATAAAGCCTGTCAGTGTTTTGGCGGTATCAACTGTGAGCATTCCCAGCAGGCCCCACTTTTCTGCCTTGCCTATCACCTGGCCGGCTTTGAAAGGAATTCTGGCATACAGATTCCTTTTGTCGCTTGGAATATGTGCGTCATCATATGAATCAAGCTCCTTTAATTTCACGTTGGCATTGAGCAATTCCGGGGCGATTTCCGTGATATGCACATACGAGCCGAACATACTGCAGGAATATTCCATATAAAGGTGGTAATTTTTCACGCCAATGCCAAAATAGCCCGGATTTCTTTCCACATGAACTAGGTAGCCGTCAGCCATAGCATAAACAGAAATTGCCGCAGCGTTTGGATCGTATTGATAGCCGACGTGGTCTCCCGGCGTAATATGCCCCGATACAAATCCGGTGAGCTCTCCCTGGGGCTCTATGACTGTGATTTTATCAGTATCCAATGGAAGATGGGCAAAAGCAACTGAGGATTTGTCTTCACAGCCCTGCAATGGGGTAAATAAGGGAGAGAAGCCCGATTTAACGGCGCCTTGCTGCTGTTCGTGATTTTCCTGCGGCTGACTGGGGGATTGAATAAAAGGGGCTGGCTCTTCTTCATTCTGGATTGGTTGGATATACGGCTCTTCCGGCTTTGCCGGAGAAGAAGGCTGTTCCGGAGGCTGAGTTGTACAGCTAATGATGGATAAAATCAAAAAAAGCAAGGCCAGCAATTCTAAAAATATTGTCCTTCTGCTTTGCATGAAAAGTAAACTGGAGAGTTATTGTATATAAATTCATCTTTTTTTGCTTTTGGGCCCTTTTAATCTTATTTTATTCATAAAAAACTAACAGATGTGTTGGAGATGCAGGAATGATGAATTCTGTAGCCTTTTTAAAATTCACTTTCAAACCGGCTTCTTCCATCCCAATGGCTTCATAAATATAGGCTTTCAAGATGGGTTTCATCTCACAGGCAATCCGTTCTCAAATTCAAATTTAGCTGCCTGTGCAAAATTTAGACCCTTAGTGAGCCACGGAACGCCCTGCCACCATAGTAAGATTGTGCACCATTGTGATACACGAATACATTGCCGTAGCGGCGATCCGCAAAGAGGGCGCCGCCGAGTTTTCTAATTTCAGAAGGCGTTTTCACCCAGCTCGACGTCTTCGTATCAAAATTTCCAAGCTTCTGCAGCTCCCTATATTGTTCTTCCGATAAAAGCTCAATGCCCATGGCAGCAGCCATATCAATAGCGTTATCTTTTGGCTTAAATTCCTTTCTTGACTCCAGCCCTTCGCGGTCGTAACAGACACTTGTGCGGCCTTTAGGGCTTTCCGCTGAACAATCATAAAAAATGTATTCACTCTCCTTTTTATCATGGCCTACAACATCCGGTTCACCGCCAGTCCTTTCCATTTCATTGAGTGACCACAGTTTTTCAGCATTAGCTTCCAGCTTTGCCTGCACTTTGGCCCATTCAAGGCATTTATGGCGGTTCATGTTTTTCTCAAAACGGGCTTTCAATGCTCTGAGCAGTCCTTCACGTTGTTCCGGCATTAACACCTTCTTATTGCTGATTTTATTTCTCTTTGCCATGCTAGTTTTCCCCATTTGCTTTTACTCATAATGGTTTAAGAATATATAAATATTTGTTATGATAAATAGTTTTCTGAAATTAAGTTTAAGAAATCACGATACTATTCCCCTCTATAAATAAAGAAAAAATCAATTATTTCCATTTGAAAGCCTATATTCATTTTACCTCAAGAAAAATATTTTTTGAATTGCGTATGGCATCATATGCGGTCGCTGTTAAAACCTTTTTCCATACGAAGTGTGGGAAAACTGCGTCCGCAACGTTTTTTCGTGGGCGTTCTATCAAAGGAGCAAAGCGACACATAGAGAACAAGAATCAAGTGGCTTGGGACTATAATTTTCTAGCCATTTTTCTATTAAATGTCTTTATCCGTAATCGGGGGCTTTAGTACGTTTTCGTCAGTAGTTCAGAATCGGGGCTCGTTTTGGCTATTCTGAGGGGTTCGGGGGTGAAGAATGGCTTAATTGAATTATTATTGGTTTTAATTCAATTATTTTATACCTCTATCACTAGACGACAACCGAAAGGCTTATATATCTATTTATATCTTTAAGATATTGATTTATATGGAAGGCAAAAAGGTGTTATTGACATTGAACCCTGAAATGTATTCAGAACTGGAAGCGCATGCAAAAGCCAATTTTATGACAATGCAGGAGCTGATTAACAACACATTGAGAAAATGCGTCTTATATGCTGCTGAAGCAAAGAAAAGCAAGGCAGGAAGGCCTCCAAAAGTGGATGAGCCTTTTCTGGAGTATTTTTCAAGAAAGAGGTAAACTTCAAGAAA
>CAYVTQ010000029.1:0-18569 GCA_964454865.1 uncultured Methanosarcinales archaeon | reverse complement strand
TGAATAGACAATAAATTTTTAAATGCATAAATATTATTCAATTCTACTATGTCAATAAAAAACCAGGTAAAAACAGCAGTATTGCTGGCTATGCTTACCGCACTCCTGTTGGGTGTGGGGAGCTTTTTCGGCAGAAACGGCCTCATATTTGCAGCTATCTTTGTAGTGCTGATGAATTTCGGCTCTTACTGGTTTTCCCATAAGATAGTCCTGTGGATGTACCGCGCAAAAGAGGCAAAGGAAAAGGATTATCCTAAATTTTACAGGATTGTGAAGGAAATTGCAGAACTAAGCAGTCTGCCGATGCCTAAGGTTTATGTGATTCCCACGAATTCCCCTAATGCGTTCGCCACAGGAAGAAATCCCAATAATGCTGCTGTTGCAGCTACAGAAGGGATCTTGAAATTGCTGGATGAGGAAGAGTTAAAGGGAGTTATAGCGCATGAGTTTGCACACATCAAAAACAGGGATATCTTGATTTCAACAGTCGCAGGCACAATAGCAGGGATCATATCTTACGTTGGCAATATGCTTATGTGGTCTTCGATGTTCGGCTCTGATGATGACAACAGGGGTGGAGGGAATATCCTTGGGCTGATTTTGCTGGCAGTCATTACTCCGATAGTTGCTTCATTGATTCAGCTTGCAATATCGAGAAGCAGAGAGTATCTTGCTGATGAGACTGGCGCGAAATTCGTCAGAAATGGAAATTCGCTGGCAGATGCCCTGGAAAAAATAGAGAAAAATGTAGACGTAAATCCGATGAGGCTTGGAAGCACTGCGACTGCTCACTTATTTATTTCAAATCCTTTTAGAGGGGGGCAATTTTTAAGCCTGTTTTTGACGCATCCGGCAACTAAGGAAAGAACAAGAAGATTAAGATCTATGAATTTTTGATCTGCCTTATTCTTATTATAGAGTATATCTTGCCCAATATCCCTATTATCAGCAAAACGACCCCAAGAGACAATATGGCTGAATTGTATGTTTTAAGCACCATCAGCAGCATCAGGCTTGCAAGCGATTTTGGCTCAAATGAAGGCCGGCCCGAGAGAACTGTGTCTAAAATTGAAGATGTGTCAATGCCTATGAAAGAGTCATAAGCCTGTACAACGGCGTACGGCAGCAGTATGGTTATAGAAATGCCGAGCCCTATTTTTGCAATGGCCAGCAAAAATGAAGGGATGTCAGAAATCAGGATAAAAAGAAGGACAAATAAAATTGCCACAAACAATATCAGCAATAGGATATGACTCCTGATAAAGCTCACGAATGCGTGATATTTATTAAAAAAAGGGCTGTCTATATTCTCAATGCTGCCAAAAGACCTAGAGAGTGAGTCTGCAAAAAAGCCTTCCGCGCTAAGATTTCCCGAAGAGTAGTCGGCGCACGCCTGCTTAAGCCCGCTCACATCAGGAAAGGCATTTTTTTCCCTTAGCTGCCTGCATTGCCCTTCGAGCTCGCCTGACTCTATGCTCCTGCAGGAATCTTCCATCTCCCCTTCATTTTTGATGATTTTGCCCTGCTTTTTCAGCTTCCTGTATTCTGCGCAGTTCTCTTTATATGAGTCCATCAGCGTCCGGTTATTGCAGAACTGGCTCATTGTAACTGCATTCTCATCTGAAAATGACCTGCAGCCATCGCTCAGGAATTCCATCATTTTAGATTTGGAGCCCTCTGATGAGAAGTGATATATGCCGGACAGGCTTTCTTTCAGCACTTTGTTTATGTCAAAAGCAGTGTATGAGAAGATGAGGCTTATGGAGATTATTGTTATAAGGTATTTTATCAGCGAGATTGAGAGGGTTTTTAGGGACATTTTTCTATTTGAGAATGTGTTATTAATAAATTTTATCTGCATCCCTTAGTGGTTTGGAAATAAGGGCAAATTCTCCGATTAAAAACTTCAGGCTACAAAAAACGTAACCAATAACACTAAAAAATATAAATGAGTATTTTGTAACATTAGATTTGCTGAGAAGATTGAGAAAAGGCAGGAAGTTAAGGTTTGAAGGAAATCAGTTTTCCAAGATTATTTCTTTTTCTTTATTTTCCTTGCCCATTGCCTCAGCAATAAGGGTTTTTTCCAGCTCTATTATCCTCTGAGTTATAGGGTTTTTGGCATTTAAAGTGTACAGCCTTGTTTTTCCAAAGCTTCTTGTAACTTTTACAATCCCATGTTTTTCTATTTCTTCCCAATAATTGAATAATGAGGCTCTTGATATATCCGCCCCTTTGGCTATATCGGATTTGCTGAAATCCATGCCCTTGTTTTCCAAGAGAAAGTTGATTATTTTGAAGAGGGGCATTTCGCCGGTTAAGTTTAGCAATAAGGATATTTTCTTCATGTTTAATTCTTTTCAATATTATTGGCATTTAAAACTTTCTAAAACATTATTTTCAATATGGTAAGTATATATTATAAGCGATACAACTGGTGAAATATTTATATATAAGATAACAAAACATTAATAATAATTATTATAATAATAATTTTATTTATATAAAATGGCAAAACCAATAAGAGCAACTCCAACTTTAAGAGGAGAGGAAGCGAAGAAATTTTTAAAGCTTATGGCTAAGAGAGAGAACTCTCCGATGTCTGAGATAGATAAGAAACTTTATGCCAACGTAGAAAAGCATAGAGAATATTTTGAATCATTCCTTGATTAAATCTTTATACATAGGAATAGTACCTTTTTCTCTTTGTTTTAAAATTCCAAAGCCCAATCTCTTATAGAAATGCACTGAATCTTTTCTTGGATCGGTATTTCTTTTTGCATCTGTAGTTATGAATCTTAATCCAATCTCTTTATCAATTCTTTGGGCTAAAACTAAGGTAAACTCAATCATTAAAGTTCCTATGCCTCTGCCAAGATATTGGTCAGAAACACATAATCTGCCTATTTTTAAAGCCGGAAGTGATTTATACAGGATGCCTTGTTGTCTGAAATGTTCTTTTAATTCTCCCTGAAGGCTAATTGCATCGGCCAGAACTGATATATAAGCGACTAATTCTTTTGTTGATTTCAAAAACCACAAGTAAGTTATAGACATTTGTTTTTCCTGATTATCAAGAGCATCTTCAACAAGAAACTCAACAAGTTCCCTTTCATAGGATCTGAATGATGAGATTGAAGACTTATGAGAGTCATTTATTTGCTGAATTTCTATTTCTGCTATGCTGATTTTTTGTTTGTGGTTGGGCATTTTTATACATTAATTATAGGAATATTTAAATAATATGTTCTGACTTTGATATAATTGGGGGTTAATTTGAAGTCAAAATATTTATTATATCTTAGTGTATTCTTATTGGTTATAAGTGCTTGTACTAATCAGTCTGTGCAACCAGTTTGCAATAAGCCCTATATTTTGGTTGGAAATTCTTGCTGTTTGGACAAAAATGGAAACTCCATATGTGATGAGCATGAACAAGATTCAAAAGCGGGAAAAGAAGTTAATAAGCCATCATGCAATAAGCCATATATTCAATTTGGCACATCCTGTTGCCTTGATAAGAATGACAATAGAATTTGTGATAATGATGAATCTTCGGATGTTGATAAAGAATCTGATAAAAACCAAGAATCAAAAAATAAGAGTTTGACAATTGAAGATTTGCAAGCAGATATTGGAAATGTAATTAAAAGGGTTGTAGTTTTTACAAAAGATGCCCCAGCAAACAATTTGATGATTTATTCAAATAAAATTAGCAACTCCAAATTTTTAGGTAAATATGGAAGTTCGCATTATTCAAAATTATTTACAAAAAAGCCAGAGAAAGTTTTGATGATTTTAAAATCCCAAGATTATATAAAAGATAAAGAAGACTTTCAAAATTTTGTCGATATCAATAAAGACATATTTATCGAATCGGCATTAAAATCAAAAGAAGTGTTTGAGAGCGAATTCAAAGGTGAATTGCCGAAACTTATTTATTTTAAAAAGACTGGAAACAAAGACAGAGATACTGCAGAAAAAGCAAAGTATGTTAATAATTCTATATTATCTTCTGTAATTTATTATGATGAAATAACATTTCCTGAGACTGTTTCTGAAAATATTGCAGAAATACAATATGCGAGAGTAAACAAATATATTATTGATTATGGACTTGATGATATATTTGACTATAAACTTAATAGAAATTTTAGTAGAAAGTATAGCGAAGAATTGAGTAATATAAACTATGGACAAAGTATTGTCATAGAATGTAGCCCTAGTTTAATTATAAGTTTAAGTTTTGAAAACTATGGTGATGGCACTGTTGCAACTTATGAAAGAGGCTATGATAAATCCGACGTAGATAAAAGCTATTTCCTAACACCATTAAGAGACCATTATCAAGAACTCATTAGAGATTCCCAAGCTATTGTAAAAATGTGCCAACAAAGATATAGTTTTACATATATTAGAGAAAGGTGAATACTTAATCCCCCTCATACTCCCCCTCAAACACATCCTTTATCTGCTTCGCCTTCACTTCTCCAATCTTCTCAACTTCCTGCAGCTCATAGACAGAAGCGTTGGCCAGATTCTTTATCGACTTGAAGCGTTTGAGCAAAGGTTTTGAAAGAGTCAAGCCGACTCCCGGCAGCGCAGACACAAGATACTCCTGCTGCTCCTTCAGTGTCAAAGGCTTCCTGTCTGCATGGGGATTAAAGTTATTGCCTGTTTCCTCCTGCTCCCTTTTTGCTATTACGCTGAAAAGCGCGGCAGTCTCCTTGGAGTTTCTAGTCTGTATCAATGGGATTCCATAACTAACAATGACCGTAGCCATCATCCCCCTTATTGAATTTGGATGCACATTCCTCACGGAAAAAATATCCTGCTCGCCTTCAATCACAATAAGCGGCCTTTCATAATTTCTTTTCAATTCTTTGATCTGCTCCAACAGCCTGCCGTCAAGGATGCTCTGCACAAAATCCCCAACAAGCTTGAGCTCTGCGGCAACCCTGTCGCTCAGCACATAGTCGGCAAAATTCAATGCCGAAAGCTTAACAACTGTATTCTCCATGTCTGCAAGATTCCTTATGATGTTAGAGCCTTTTTCCCTGTGGTCTGCGTAAATGATGACAGGCTCTTCTTTCACAAAGGAGCTTAAGTTCACAGGCTTTGGAGCCTGAGAAAAGCTGAAGCTCTTCTTGATGTTTTCAAGATTCCTGTGCATCCTTTTTTCCTTATGATGCGCCACCCACCTGTAGGTTTCATCGCGGGTATTTTTTGCCATCAGAATAATTACCCTTCCTTTCCCCTGCCTTCCGGTCCTTCCCCTTCTCTGTATATGCCTTATTGCAGAGGGTATGGGCTCATAGAAAATCACGATATCGACCTGCGGAACATCCAGCCCTTCCTCGCCGATTGAAGTCGCAACAAGGACATTGAACAATCCCTGCCTGAAATCATCCATCATCTGCTTCTGCTCTTTCTGGCTCAGCCCTGTCTCGCCTTTCTTCTGCTGCCCGACGAACATCTTTGCAGTTATTCCCGGAATTTTGTTGAGCTTCTCTTTTATGTCAAGGGCGTTGTCCCTGTACTGGTTGAAGATGATAAGTTTCACATCTGCATCTTTTTTGATTTCCTGCCCAACTATCCTCTGCAGCTCGACAAGCTTTGGGTGCTCATAGCCCTGCTCATGCAGATTTCTGGATTTGACCAGTGCAGACTTGAAATTGGCATCTGAAACTACATTCTTGATGGCTTTTGTCTTTGAAATCTCAGATTCTTCAAGCAGCTTCTGAAAATACTTGTTCAGCGCAGGTATTCCCTGCGTTTCAAGAAGCTCAAGCGCATGGTATATCTTCATCACTTCGGCAATGACAGAAATTGAGGTCAGCACTGTAAAATCTTTCTCCCCTGTTGAAATTTTTCCCCTCAGCTGCGCCTGCAGCTCCAATAAGTCTCTTTTTGAGATGAATCCTATATCGGATTTCTGCATTATGCCCGAGCTTTTCAGCTTTTCCAGCCTTGGATTGAGGAAAGCTGAAAGGCATTTTTTGATTTCAAGAAACACAGGCGGCAGCTCGACGCCAATCCACTCCATCTCTATATCATGTATGTAAGGGTTGACATCAGGATCCTTGTCAGTCCTCACTTCAACAGCTTCTATAAACAGGTTCTGGCACACTTCCTTTATCTGCTCCATGTCGCTGCCAGGAGAAGCAGTCAGAGCCAGGATTCTCGGATATTTTGCATGCTTCATGTATTTCTTTGCAACATAGCAGTAGGAGTAATTTCCTGTTGCCCTGTGAGCTTCATCTATAACAAGCAAAGAAATGTCATCAATAGGCACATTTCCCCCTATCATATCATTTTCAATCGCTTGCGGTGTCGCTATTATCACTTGTGAATTCTTCCAAAGTTCCTGTCTCTTCTCAGGACTCACCTGCCCGGTAAGAAGGATTATCCGGCTTTCCTCAATGTCAAGGTGCCTCTTGAAAGTCTCGTAATGCTGGTCAACTAAAGGACGGGTGCACGCAAGGACTAAAATCTTTGAATTTGGATATTGTTTCAGGCGATGTGCGGCAAGCATAAAGGCGGAAGATGTCTTTCCCATTCCCGTAGGCAGCACAACAAGGGTGTTTTTGGAGATTGAAGTGTTCAATATAGTTTCCTGGTAGAGCCTGGGCTGGAAATCCTTTAGCATAATAAAGAAGAATGTTTTGTAATAATTAAGGTTTTGGTTTTTAAAAGGAATTTTATGAATAAATATAAATAGCGGGCTAATTTATTGTCTTATATGTTTGGTTATGAGCATTTGCAGGATTTGCAAAAGACAATAAAATATAGAATAAAATATGTAGAAGGATACATTCAACATAATGGATTAATAGATTCTAAGAAAAAATATTTGGGGCTTGATGTGCCTGAACTTTTAGCTTTTCTGGAAAAATTTGGAAGATTTATGGAATTGTCACATAATTTGCTTCATAATGTAGGGCATCATTTAAAAGATGCATCAAAAGTTGTTGCTAAAGATAAACAAAGAAAAACGTTTATTGAAGATTATGATAATTTATTAAGAAAAATTGAAAACACTAAAGACCAGTGCATAAGAACTATGGGGCATTTTAATGATATTAACAATCCAGTTATATTTGATTCCGATAGGAGAAACAGCGATGAGAAACATTTAATAGTCTTAAGTGCATTGCAAGAACTTAAAAAATTAGATGTCATGTTAGATGAATTAAACACTTTGATTAGTTCTGAATATATCGAAGTAAGAAAATTCTTAAGATATATTTCACATCTGCAGAATTTGTTTAGGCAAGTGGCTAAAGATTTGATTCAATTTGATAAGGTATTGGAAGAATTAGGATGTGATACTAGAAAAGGTATTGGAAGTGATGTGAATATAAGAGAATATTTGAGATAAGCAATAAAGAAAAATCATTCCACAACCACTTTCAGCTCAGCCTTCTTCGCCTTGGTGGAAGGCCAGTAAGAAGCAATCTTAAAATCCTCTGATGCCCTGAACTGCACAATAACAGAACGCCCGGGAAGCACCTTCTCTGTCTTGAAGTGGTCGCTGTCGAACTCCAGGCCGTTGAAATACACATTTTCCT
Organism: uncultured Methanosarcinales archaeon; assembly: GCA_964454865.1. GTDB lineage: Archaea > Nanobdellota > Nanobdellia > Woesearchaeales > GW2011-AR4 > JACOZO01. Next base: position 10,998 of record CAYVTQ010000029.1, on the reverse strand, counting down.
TCCTGACGCTCAGATTAAGCTCAGTGTCAATCCCTCTTCTTACCGAAAGAGTTGCAGGATAAAACCCGAAATCGTCGGCTTCCACAACAGGCGGCTTGAATCTTGAATCCTCTTCAACCTTGGCATTTCTTACATTTACCGAGATTGTCTTTAAAACTCTCGGGCTTAAAGGAGTGTGGTCGCTGCTTCTAAGCTCTGCTGTGACGGAATGCCTCCCTGAAGGCACATCTCGGAATGCAAATTCCTCGTTTGGGCCTTTCTTCTCCTCGCTGTCAAGCCACACATGGAAATGCCCCTCGCCTTTCTTAACAGGAGAATTTGGGAGCGCAATGTTGAAATTTTCTGCGCTGAGCTTCACGATTACGCTGCTGCCTTCAATTGCCTCCAAGTCCTTTGGGCTGATTATTTCAAGGGAAGGCATGGCATTTTCATTTATTTTCTTTTGAATAACCGGCTCTTCTTCCAGAGGAATTTGAACAGTATCTATTTTTATCTGCTCTGACTGTGACGGCGCTGTTTCCAGAGCCATCTTTTCTTCTGCGCACCCTTCCAACAGCAATAAAAATGCAAATACTACCATCAGTCTCGGGCTCAAATTGCTGATATTCATTTTAATTGTGCAGCAGCTCCTTTTCAAGAACGTGGTAGCTGACAAGGGCTGACAATACAAACAGCAGCAGGATTAATTGCCTGCTGGCATTATATGCCCCCACCATATATCCCACAATAAACCCTATTATTATCAGGATGTAAGGAAACCTTACTTTGTTTTTCCTGTCGTAGATGATTTTTCCCGCTGCCACGCCGGATGCTGTAATAGTCATGTAGCTTACAAAATTCGAGGGCACGACTATTGCAATCATTATGCCTATAAGCATCACGATTACAAAAAACACCTCCATCCAATTTTTGTAAATCTCGCCGTGAGACATTTTATTTGGGCCCATTCCACAAATTTTTTTCAAAGAATATGTAATAAGCCAGCCATAAGATTATTCCAAGCAGCAAGGATGATGCCAGTGCAAAGATCGTGTTGATTTTCAGAATAAGCAAAAATGCTGATACTACTATGAACGGCATTGTAAACGCGTACGCCATTCTGCTGGCGAAATAGATGTGGCTTCCATCAAAATTAGGCACAGGCAGCATGCTTGTAACGACATAGATAACATTGAAAAATATTGCCTTTTCCAGTAAAGGAGTTGAGACAAAGGCGCTTATGAACTTCAACACTATGACCAGGGATATGGTAGCCAGCGATCCTGCAAGGGCAATCATGGCTATTGCCATCTTATTTATGCCATACCTGAAAAATCCCAGCCTGTGCCCTGCCATATGGTGCACTACGAAATAGCTGGGAAAAATTGCCCATAGCCTGCCATTGCTGACAAATACCAGTATAAGCGCAAATATAAGCCCAAAAGTCCATACTTTATACTCTATCCTGAATCCTATGGCCAGCCCGGCCAGCCTCTGCCCGGCATCGTGAATAATGAATGACAAAGCCACGATGAGGATAGCATTAAAGAAATTGAAGAGTCCCGACGCGGCATCAAAGCTTTCATAGCCCCACTCCTTGAAAGAGATGATAAAAGCTACAAGAGTTATGGCAGCCACAAACCCCACTATCTCGCTGTTTGTAAAAGAGTAATACATTCTTACTTTGCCTTTCAAATCTACAACTTCTCCCATTGAGCATCCTTTGATTACAGGTTATTTAAATATGTCGTTTGTCCATGGGCTTCCCTGAAAATCTCTTCGAGGTTGCCATCGGCTCGGCTGCAAAATTGATGCAAGAACTGACATGCTCAAAAATCAACAGACAGCCTTGATTGGATTTTCGGCACCAACTCCGCAGGCATCCCCCTGTCAGTTTTACGTCTACATTTTAAGAGCCTCGCATTTTGACGGCAACTACATTTTCAGGGAAGCCATTTGTTTCAGGCTTTGTGTAAAAAGCAGGTTTGGCATCTTTATTTGCGAGCATCTTTAAGCTTGTTCATATATTTTTGAATTCAATCAAACGGCATCAGAATTAGATTTAAGCATTTCAATTATGTCATCAACATGCCCTGCCCCGATTACAGCAAGAATCTTTTTGTCCGGATTTTCTTCCGAGAGCCTTTTGAGAATCCTGAACATATGCCTGTTTCTTTCCTTGATGAGAACCTTATAGACATTTGGGTACCTTGTTTTTACTTTTGCAAGCAGCTGCTTTATCAATTCCTTTTGAGGGACTTTAGACAAATCAAACTCGAATTCAGCTTTTCTTGAAATCATGGCCTTGAGTACATCCGCAAAAAAATTGAATTTTTCTTTCCATGTAAGATGTTCAGAGAGCCTTTTAAGGGTTATTTCTATATCCTGGTCTATAAGGGATATCTTCATGCCGTTTGCCCTGGCCAGCTTGACAGCGTGCTTCATCTCAGAGCCCGGGCTGAAGCCAGTGAGCTTGCCGAGCTTCTTCTCCGCCCATGAGCCTAAAGCTGCAAATAAGTAGCCTTTCAGCCCGATACTCCTTATGCTTCTTATGCTATTGCGGGATTTTGCGCCGTGCATAAGCTCCTGCAGCCTATTCCTGTCAAGCTCCAAAGCTATAATATCCGGCTTAATATTTTCTATATGGAATTTAACCTGCTCATAGCTTTCCTTAGCTATATGCGACGTCCCCAAAAATGCTATATTTTTGTAATCCATTAGTTACTATAATCCTGAGATTTTTAAAAAATTTTCCAAAAAGTTTATATAAATGAAAATCACCAAAAATATGGTGATAGTATGCTCAAGATGAAAAAGATATCGGAAATCTATGATATGAAGGTTTTTACTGACGGCGGCGAGTATTTTGGGGATGTTGAAGAGACGATTTTGACCCAAAACAAGATTTTTGGCTGGCGCGTTAGGGCTACCAAAAACTCATTTTTAAACAGGGTGCTGGGATCAGCCAAAGGCGTGATAGTGCCGCATCAATTGGTTAAATCCATAGGAGATATTATGATAATAAGCAAGGCCGCAGTGCCTTCCTATGGAGATGAAGCGCAGGACAAGGAAAAGCCTGCTGCTGCCTAGTTCTTTTTATTGGTTATTTTGAATCTCAAGTTTTATAAATCAAATAAGGCTTCTTGGGGCAATGAAAACAGTTACTGTTGTAGGGCTGGGCTATGTAGGGCTGCCTTTGACCTGCTTGTGCGCCGAGAAAAATATCAATACATTCGGCTTTGACATAGAGCAGGGCAAGATTGAGTCCATAAACAAAGGCATCTCTCCAATAATCGATGACGGACTCATAAAGAAGATTGAGGCATTGAAAGGAAAGATAAAAGCGACAAACAGCCCTGAGGAATGTATTTTGAACTCTGACGTTGTGATTGTATGCGTTCCTACCCCTGTTGACAGGAACAACTCTCCTGACTTGACTGCATTGATGGGCGCTGCCACAACCATTTCAAAATTCATAAAAAAAGGCACGCTGCTTGTCATAGAATCAACAATATATCCGGGAACTATTGAAGAAGTTGTCATTCCTATATTGAAAAAACAGGGATTTAACACCTATCAAAATGAAATTTTTGTCGCGCATTGCCCTGAGAGGATAGACCCCGGAAATAAGAAATGGGGCATAAAAAATCTGCCGAGAGTTGTTGGCGGGCTTACAAAAGAGGCGTCAAAAGCAGCAGCAGAGTTTTACAGGAGCATCATATCCGCAGACATTGTAGAATTGAGCAGCATAAAGGCTGCAGAAGCCACAAAAATCATGGAAAATACATTTAGGGATGTAAACATCGCATTCGTGAATGAAATGGCAAGGAGCTTCGACAAGGCAGGGATTGATGTGGTTGAAGTGATTAAAGGCGCTTCCACAAAGCCGTTTGCATTTATGCCCCATTATCCCGGAGCAGGCGTCGGGGGGCACTGCATCTCAGTAGACCCATATTACCTTATAGAAAAGGCAAGAAGGCTTGGATTTGAGCACAAATTCCTGAAACTGGCAAGGGAAATCAACAACAGCATGCCGCATTACGCCGTTGAGCTATTGGAAGAGCAGCTTAGCAGGTCTAAAAAAACATTCAAGAACGCGAAGATTGGGGTTTTGGGGCTGGCATACAAGGCAAATGTAGACGATACAAGGGAAAGCCCGGCTCATGAAGTTCTCAATATTCTCAAGTCAAAAAGCGCAGATATTTTTGTTTATGATCCTTATGTGAAGAAAGAAAGCAATGTCAGCAACATGGACGAGCTCCTGCAGAAAAGCGATTTCGTCATCCTGGTTACAGACCATGCGGAATTCAAGGCAATGGATTTGAATAAGTTAAAAAGGTTTAATGTGCTTGGGATTGTTGACGGAAGGAATTGTTTGGATAAAGAAAAAATCAAGTCAATGGGGGTTTTGTATCACGGGATTGGGAGGAGTTAGTTCATTCATCATCTGACCCTATAATCAATCTTTTTAGTTGCTTCTTAATATTTTTATCATCGTCATTGACTAGATCTTTAACTAATTTTTTATCGAACAAATAATAAGCCTTGGTTAGTTCCGTAAATAAATTATACAACAATACTCTATGTCTTTTTTTAGATAATAAATCGTCTATTTTTTTATTATCCAACTTATTAAAAACTGAGACATATTTCTTTAATTTTTCATCTTGAAATATGTTTGGAGATTCTAATTTATTCCAAATTGAATCCTCCGAAAGTATATCTAAATTTAATTTTATAAATTTTTTAATAACTCTAGGGGTAAGTCCATGCTTCGATTTTTCTAATTTTATTATTGAATATTTAGCTAAGATAGTTAGATCTCTATGAACCGCTGGAACTAATCTTTTTACTTTCAAAGCTAATTCTTTAATGTTTTTGGGTCTGTGTTCTTTTATCGCTTTAACTAATTCCATTCTTTTTTTTGTAAAAATTTCGTATAACTCTGTATCATTATCTGATAATGCCAATACCACAACTTCATCATCAAATAGCCCTTTCTTCAAGTCTTCATTAATTAAATTTTTAATAGCCTCAAATTTTTTATCTAGTTCCAATTTTTGTTGATTTATTTTCATCAGATTCATTTTAACCACTTCATCAATTTTATTCTTTGATATCTTCTAAAGTATATTTCTTTATATTGTAAAATGCGGGATTTAACTTTATCTAAACATAGGTTGAAAGTAATATTTAGAGGGAATGATTCAAATCCTTCAAGTTTGATTGGGTCTTTTTTTTGCCAAAATTTTTGTTCGTGAAGATAGTTATGGCAATTATCTATCCTATATATTTCGTGCCACCGCCCGTCAATGTATGCTCTATAATTAATTGAAAACTGATAAATTTCTTTTTTTTGTATTTTAAGTCTAACATCAATTTTATCTTCACTTGTAATTATTATGACATAATCTTTCAACTTAAAATCTTGCTCTTTTTTTGATGTTTTGCACATTAATTAACAAAAAATGTTAATCTATATAAATATTTTGGTTTTTATGATTAGTGTATATTGGCTTCAGGTTTTTATTAGGGAATATTAGACTTCACTTTTTTATTCGAAAATGATATAATGGATTTAGTCATCCTTAATCACTCATAAAACAATTCTTCCTTCCCCAAATTCTCCTTATACCATTCAAAGGTTTTCCTGATGCCTTCCTGAATATTGACTTGGGGCTTCCATCCCAGAGATTTTAACTTATCAATGCTGGGAATTCTTTTCATTATCTCCCTTTCTTTTTTTCTTGTCTCCGCGCCGAATGGCACGATTTTAGGAGCAAGATTCTTCCCCGAAACTTTTATTATTGATTCTGCAAGCTCTTTCATTGAGATCTGGTCAGTGTTTCCAATGTTGTAGGCCTCGCCTTTGCCGCCTTTCTTCCTGACAGTCTCGATGCCGCCTACAATGTCCGAGATGTAAGTGAAGCACCTGACCTGTGAGCCGTCGCCGAAAACTTCAGGCTGCTTGTTATTCAGCACTTTCTGCATGAAAATAGGCATGACCCATTCAAATCCCTGCCCTGGCCCATACACATTGAAAAACCTGACAGGGCTTATGTCCATGCCGTATTCTTTCACATAGCCATAGGCATACATCTCAGCTGTCAGCTTTGAAACGCCGTATATGCTCACAGGGCTTTTCGGGCTGTCTTCTTTTATAGGGAGTTCCCTTGGCTCGCCGTATACTTCAGAAGAGGAAGTGTAAACTATCTTCTTTACATTAGTGCCGAGAGCGCACCTGAACACGTTCACAGTGCCGTCAATATTGACGCCCAAAGTCATCAGCGGCTTTTTGTCTGAATTTACAACCCCAAGCTCGGCTGCAAGATGATACACCATGTCGCAGTCGCGCATCTCCCATCTTATGTCTTCAAGAACTGACTTTTTGACAAACTCAAGATTGGGATGGCTGAATTTAATGGGCTTTATGTCAATGACTTTGACTTCATTGCCTTCATTTAACAGGTGATTGACTAAGGTGTGTCCTATAAATCCGTTGCCGCCTGTAACGAGTATTTTCATCCCTGTAGGTATTCCAAAGCGATTTTTAAAGCTATGGGGTTTTGGATGTTGATAATTGTTGCACAAGGTTTTTATAGAGTAAATTGTTAGGATGGAGTATGAACAGAGACAAGATAATTAAAGTTGAGATTGTCAAACCTATTAAAACAATTGAAGAACAATATAATTTATTGGGTAAAGGTTTGGTATTGATTGGAATTATTTCCCTTCCCTTTATCTTATTTTTTGGGTATATTATATATCATTCTTTTGCCGGAATATGGTTTTCAATTGCATTAATTTTATTAGGTATTATTGGAATTAAAAGGCCTAAATGGTTATCACCTCGCTGAATTTGCTAGGCGGAGCGCAATGGCAGGAAAGCGACGCCGAGCACAAATTATGTTGCGGATCAACGGAAAGAAATTGAAATCAAAGAAAATAAAAAATGATATTATTTAGAAACCAATAACAATAAATACATAATTATTTCTTTAATATAATAATGCAATCCGAAAAAATAAAAAGCAATTATGTAATAAGCATAGACAGAGGAGAAGAGATAATAAAGTCTTTGCTTGATTTCTGCGAAAAAAACAAAATAAAGTTAGGATATTTCTCAGGAATAGGCGCGGTAAACAAGGCTGAACTGGCGCATTACAGCGTCGAAACAAAGAAATACTCCACCAAGATTATCAATGGGCCGCTTGAAATTCTTAATTTAACAGGCAACGTAACTACAATGGATAATAAATGCTACATCCACGCGCATATTGCCTTAAGCGATGAAAAAATGAATACTATGGGCGGGCACTTGAAGAGCGCGGTTGTCTCGGCTGCGTGCGAGATTTTTCTTGTCAAGATAGACTCGGAAGTTGAAAGGAATTATGACAAATCGATAGGGCTTAATATGCTGAAGTTCTAAAGAGGGAAACATTTATATACAATGCCCCCCATAAAAAATCCGGGGGTTTTTATGAGCGCTGAAAAAGAGATTGTTAATTTCTGGTGCAACAAGAGGGGATATTTCACAATCAACAATATCAAGACTTCCAACAACAAGGATGTCGGGATTCTTGCGGTGAAGTTTAATGGCATAAAAATAGAGGAAATCAACCATATTGAAGTAAGCTGCTCACTGATAGGGAATATAGGCGAGACAGCAGACATCGAGGAAGGGGTTATAAGCATAATCAAGGACAGGTTCGAAAACAGGGACACTAGATCTGCATTGTCAGAATATGTAAAGGATTTCGAGTCAAAAAATGTAAGCAGGTATCTTGTGCTCGGCTCTGTCACAAGATCAAGAAAAAAAGCCATCCTGAAGTGCTTCAAGGAAAACTATGTCGAGGTGCTTGAATTTGAAAGCATTGTAAGGGAAGTTTTCAGGGATTTAGACACGCAGTATTACAAGAATGACATTCTAAGGACTTTGCAGCTTGTCAAATACCTGTTTTTGTCTGATGCAAAAAACCTTTCAGATTTGCTTATTGCGGACGTGCTCAGCCCTGCCGCAAGAAAGGAGTTCCTTGACTCAATGCTCGACAAGCAGGAGATCGTGAAGGAGTTCAGAAAAACCAATGAGGAAAGGCTAGCATCTATTCTGAAAAATTCATCATTGAGGAATCCGGAGAAGCTGGCTGAGATGATTGAAAACACCATATTAAACAAGAAAACCAGAAAGCCATTCATAACTTCTCTGCTGGGGCAGGACAAGATAAAGAAGATAGTCATCGAGACAGATACAAAGAAGCACGAAATTCCCTTAATGAACTTTTTTGAAGAGCCTTAGCATCTTAACAGCTGCATCTACTGCCCTTCTTGAGTATTCTTCTGCCCTCTTTTCAGCATGCTCCCATGTTGCATTAGGGCCTATGATTCCCAAAGCCACGGGCTTGCCAAATTCCAAAGAAATCTCCTGAAGGGACTTGGCAGCAGCATGCCCTATGACAAGATCATGGTCAGTGTCTCCCTTTATTATTGCCCCAAGCGCAACTACACCATCGATGTCTTTTCTTGAGAGCAGTTTCTTGGCTGCAAATGGGATTTCATATGCTCCGGGAACTTTCACAATACTAACTATTTCAGCTCCCTGCCTCTTTGCGTATTCAACTGAGGCATTCTCCATCCTATCAGTAATCTCAGGATTGAATTCCGAGACAACAATTCCAAGTTTTTCCTTTGCCATTGATTATAACAATCTAATAGCCAATATTCCTGCTATTGCATACTACTTTAAAAATCTTAACAAATCAAACTCTATTTTCAAAAAGTTTAAATATTAAAGGGTTAAATGTCTAAAAAATGATAAAAAAGACTTTTTCCATGTTTATAATTTTAGTGTTCCTAATCAGCCTTATTGCCGCCTATGCAGAGACAGAGGTTTCTGTAAGTGCGGAGGGCAAGAGCAGGCTTGAGATTACAAGAGAAAGGAACCTGGAAAGGCTTGCGAAGATTGAAAGCCTTGACAAGGCGCAGCAGGAAAGGCTTGCAAAAGTAAATGAGAAGAATGTCGAGAAGATTGCAGAGCTGAAAAAAGAAAGGCTTGACAGGCTTGCAAAGCTTAGCGAGAGAAAGCTTGAAAGGATTTCTGAGCTGGAAAAGGCAAAACTCGAGAAGATAGCTGATCTGAATGATGCTGAAATAAATAAAGCGGCATCGTTGGGAAGGGAAAGGCTCAAGATGATGGCGGAAAAGAACCAGGCTATGCTGAAGGCAGAGCTGGCAAAGCTAAAAGTCATAAAAGTCAAAAATGCTGATGATATAAAATTAAGAAAAGTCCTTGCAGAAAAGAAAGAGGCTGCAAAAAAGATTTATGAGAAGGCAAGAGAAGAGTACAAATCCTCAAAAGACGAGCTGAAGGCAGCAAATGACAAGTTCAGGCAGCTCAAGGAAAGCGGAAACGAGGTGGAGATGATTGCAGAGGCAAAGAAAGTCCTCCTTAACTCCGTTGACAGGATAATAAGCCATCTGCAGCAGATAAGATCACAGATTGAGCAGAACGAGCAGATAGAGGAGAGCAGGGCAGCCACAATAATACAAGATATTGATGCCAAGATCAAGGAGTTTGAGGCACTGAAGCCAGAGATAGATGCTGCAGCCACAAAAGAACAGATAAGGGAGATTGCCAAAAAGATTAAAGGAAGATGGGTTAATATTTATGAGAAAGCTAGAACATATTCTGAAAGGGCAGTCACAGCAAGAGTCGAAGGCGTTGTCAACAGTGCCCAAGTATTGGAAAAGAAGCTCGACCGCGCATTGTCAAAATTAAAGGAAAAAGGCATTGAAGTTGATTCATCTGAGGAGATGTCCCAGTTCAGCGCCCTTGTAGAAGGGGCAAGAAGCAAGGTTCAGACAGCAAAAGAAAAGCTTGAGGCTGCAAGAAAATCCACTGACAAAGAGCAGGCAAAAGCCCTTGTAGACGAAGCAAAATCATTGATTCAGCAGGCGAAAGATGCCCTGAAGAATGCTCATGAAAAATTAAAGGAAATCATCAAGAAGGCAAGAGGGGCAGGCGGAGAGATTGAGATAGAAGACGAAGCAGAAGTGGAAGTTAGCGCAGAAGCTTCTGTTGCAGTAGCTGCAAGCGCATAAAGGTGCAAAATGGCTGATAAAAAAATACTCGCATTTGTTGTTTTGGGAGTTGTGATGGTGTTTCTAGCGGCATGCTCCAAGCCTGAAGTTGCGCCAGCCAGAACTCAGCCAGTTCCTGAAGTGCAGAAAGAAGTGCCTCAGGAAGTCGCTCCTGTGGAAGCCCCTAAAGAAACTGCAATGCCTTCTCAGATCAGTGATGTGGGCGAACAGCTCAATACTGTTGACCAGACTGCTTCCGAGATTAATACGGCAGATCTGGCGGATGTTGAAGGCGCTGTCGCAGAGATAGAGAACATCTAGATTAGGATTAGTTTTATATAATTCGTTTATTTTCTATTTTTATGACTGACCTTATTGTGTGCCTTACTGATGAAAAAGCAACGGCCCATGTATCAAGCCTCATAAAGAGCAGGGAATGGGGCAGCATATTTCTCATAATGAACCCCGGCAGAAATTTTGATTGCGGGAAAAAAGCTGAAATGATCCATGTAGATTTTTCAAAGCCTGTTTTTGAAGTTATTGAGCGTATAAAAAAGAGTCTTGACGGCAAACTGAGCGATTTCGAGGTTGCTTTTAACATGGTTTCCGGCAGCGGAAAGGAGCATATGGCTGTGCTGGCTGCGCTGCTGAAGCTGGGCGTAGGCATCAGATTGGTGGCTGTCACCAAGGAAGGAGTCAGGGAACTCTAAAGCAGGATAGGCGGCATGAAAGACTCCGCTTCGCTACGGGCTGCCATCGGCTCGGCTGCTCATTTTTAAAAATTATTGCAATTTTCTCTCTGGAACTCCAAAAATTGCCAGATAGCACAACTTACAGAGCCTCGCATAATTGATGGCGACCTATATCTTTTCATGCCGCCGCAGGATTGTATAATTCCGAAACTAGTTCTCACTTCTGAAATATATAGGTGTTTTTTAAAAT
>CAYVTQ010000028.1:0-18985 GCA_964454865.1 uncultured Methanosarcinales archaeon | reverse complement strand
TTAAAAACCACCTATATACTTCAGAAGTGAGAACTAGTTTCGGAATTATACAACAGAAATGACTAGCCGACGTGCTAAATAGTATTGAACAAAGTTCCTTCCTTCTCTCCTTTCAGCAGCCTGACAAGCGCATTTTCTTTCTTTCCGTTTGCAATAATGACTTTGATGCCCTCGCGGGTTGCCATTTTGGCAGCCTCTATTTTTGACTTAATGCCGCCGACGCCTAATGATGACTTGCCCGTCATGCTCATCAGCTTTTCATCAATCCTTAAAATATCCTGAATTAATCTTGCTCTGCCTTCTTTCGGGTTTTGGTCATATAGCCCGTCAACATCAGTCAATATTATCAGCAAGTCGGCTTTTACTTGAACAGCAAACTTTGCAGACATGATGTCATTGTCGCCAAAAGACTTCCCTATTTCTTCGGTTGCTATAGCATCATTTTCATTTACAATTGGAATAACTCCTATATCCAGCAGTTTGTTTATGCTGCTGCTCATGTTGTTTAATGTGTCTTTTCTTGAGAAGGTGTCATAAGTCAGCAATACCTGCGCCACTTTCATGCCATATTTTGAGAAAATGCCGTGGTATTTTGCCATCAAAATCCCCTGACCGACAGCAGCGCAGACCTGCCTCATCAGCACATTGTCAGGCCTTGACTTAATGCCAAGCTCTCCCATTCCTGCCCCGATAGCGCCGCTTGTGACTATTATGATTTTTTTGCCGCTGCTCCTTGCTTCAGCTATCTGCCTTGCAATACTCTCAATCACATTAGCATTAAGAATGCCTGAATGGTCAGCCAGCACATTGGTTCCTATCTTGATGACTATTTTTTTTGAATTCTTCATTTCTTAATCACTCTGTGCGTGAATTTTCTTCCATTTTTTCCGGCATAATCCCTGACAACATGGCCGTTTCCGACCAGTTTATACTTATAGATTACCAGCCCCTCAAGCCCGACAGGACCTCTCGCGTGTATTTTTGCCGTGCTTATGCCGACTTCAGCCCCTTTCCCGTACCTGTAGCCGTCCGCAAATCTCGTAGAGGCATTCCACATTACTGAAGAGGAATCAACAAAATCCATGAACTTCTCCGCAGCTTCCTTGCTTTCAGTTACTATAGCATCGGTATGCTTTGAGCCGTATTTATTGATGTGGTTTATTGCATCATCAGCATTATCAACAATTTTTATTGAAAGTATAAAATCGTTGTATTCCGCACTCCAGTCTTTTTCAGAAGCTTTCTTTATGTTTTTATTTTTTATTATATTTTTTATTGATTTAATGATTATTGATAATGACTTGTTGTCTAATCTCAATTCAACTTTGTCTTCTAAATACTTTTTTATTATGATTGGCAGGAATTCTGCTGCGATGTCCTTATGCACAAGCAGCGTCTCCATTGCATTGCAGACAGCAGGATACTGGCATTTTGCGTCAAAGCTTATATCAGCTGCTTTTTTCAGGTCTGCATCCCTGTCAATGTAAACATGGCAGACACCTTCTGAATGCCCCAATACAGCTATACTTGTGCTGTCCTGTATGTATTTGACAAACTGGCTGCTGCCTCTTGGAATAATTAAGTCAATGTACTTGTCCATCTTCAGCATTTCCTTTGCCTGCTCCCTCGTTTCAATAAGCTGGATTGAGCCTTTTGGGATTCCTGAGTTCTCCGCTGCTTTTGACAGCAGTTCAACTAAGATTTTGTTTGAGTATTTTGCTTCCGAGCCGCCTTTCAGTATCACTGCATTTCCCGACTTAAGGCAGAGGGAGCTTATCTGCGGGACTGCATCGGGCCTTGATTCAAAGATTGCGCCTATCACGCCGATAGGGCAAGTGATTTGGTAAAGCACAAGACCGCTGTCCAGCTCGGTAATAGAAAGTGCCTTTCCGGCAGGATCTTCTAATCTGGCGACATTATTCAGCTCATCAATTATTTCATTTATCTTATCATCAGTAAGAACCAGCCGTTTTAGCAATGCATCTTTCAGCCTTGATTTTTTTGCAGATTGAACGTCTTTAGCATTTTCTTTAAGAATGGCATCCCTGTTTTTTTTAATTGCATCAGCCATTGCAAGTATTGCCGTATTTTTTGTTTCTGTTGAAAGCGCAGCTAGCCTGATTGATGCTTGTTTTGCAAGTTGTGCTTGTTTTAAGATGCCCATCTTATTTTGCCAGCTCCCTGCTTCGCCTTGCGGCAGCCTCAATGGCCATTTCCAAAATCTCCTTAATTTTGGATTTGCCCAATACCTCCAATCCAGCCATCGTGGTTCCTTTAGGAGATGCCGCCATATTTATCAATTCTTCCGGTTTTATATTGTTCTCCGCAAGTAATTTGGCAGTTCCGAGCATTGTTTGGGAAGCAAGCCCTAAGGCGGTTTTTTCAGAAAGCCCCTGCTTTATTCCAGCTTCCTTGAATGCATTTATGAGGTAAGCAAAAAATGCAGGGCCGGAGCCGCTTATGGCAGTCACAATATCCATCAATCCCTCATCAACAACAAAAGATTTTCCGGCTTCCTCCAGGATTTTCTTTATTGAATTTAAATCTTTTTTTGCCGCATTTTTTCCTGCTGAAATGCCTGCTGCCATTTCGCCGGCGATGCATGCCACATTGGGCATTGCCCTTATCACTCTTGCATTTTTTAGTTCATTCTCAATGTAACCTGTCTTTATCCCAGCAGCTATTGACACTATTAATTTGTTCTCTGCATCATTTTTTATTTCTTCCAAAACAGTGCCGATGTCATGGGGCTTGACGCAGATAAAAACAATATCGGAATTTTTTACAGCTTCAATGTTGCTTTTGGCAATTTTTATTCCTGGAAATTTCTTTTTTAATTGGATCAGCTTCTCTTTCGTCCTGTTCGAGGCTGTTATTTTATAGGGCTTGATTTTATAGATGGAGCTAATCAAGGCTGACGACATTTTCCCGGTTCCGATGAATCCTAGTTTAATAGCCATTTCCATGCAGGAATAAGCTGGATATCAATTATAAGTTTCCCGTGCTTAAATCTTTTTCCGCTTTCCTGGCCCTTTGTTATTACAATTGCGCTTTTAACATTAAATTTTCCGCAAAACCTTAATATATTCTTTAAATCCTTTTGGCCAATCTCATTTTTATATTTTACCTCTAAAGGCAGGATATTATCCCCTCCCGTCATGATTATGTCCACTTCATGCCCCTGCGGAGTTCTCCAAAAAAATTTTGCATCTATGAGGGAAACTATTAGATTTTTCCGGTTATCATGAAGGAGAGTTTTCTCATGCCTTTATTTATTTGTCCCATACTCACTGTCTAATCTCTCCTTAAAAGCATTTAAATCAGCTTTCGGCGCCGGCTTATTAATTGCTTCCATTTTATCATCCCATTCAAGTATATTTTTATTCATAGACTCTGCCCATCCCTTATCACCTGGGCTCCATGGCCTCGGACCATAGTCAAATCCTGTACATCCCGGACGATCTTCTATATATTTTAATGCATCTTTCATATCATTGATCTCTTCTATTTCACGAGTTAGATGCTCAATAATATACATTGACACGCCTCGTGATGTAATATGCCCCTCTTTGTTCTGAGACATCAAACCAAATGAGTGGTCTGGAAACATATAATAATATTTTCTTCCAATATGTTTCCAATCTACGCTTTGATTCCTTAAGTCAAAAGCAGGATTTTTGTCGGATGGACTGACTTTGTATTTTCTTATCGGCTTATCCCATTCATTAAGTTTCACATCAAAGATATTTTGTCCGTGCACCACAGTTTTTCCATTACTTTCCGCAGTTTCGCTCATAAGCCCATGGTCTCCTTCCTCTCTCTTGCGCCATAATTCAAATAATGAGGGATTATTGGCCTGCAGGTAGTCAGTAATTGTCAGGCTATTTGGATGAAAACGGCCATCTCTTAAGTCGTCTCTTATAGTATCAAAATATACTGTTTCGTAATTAACTCTTTCAAGCGGGTCAAGAGGCTTAATAAATTTTTCAGGCACAGGCCTTCCGGTATCATTAGAGTATTTGCCATTCGCATCATAATGGTCCATCATAACCTTTTTGTCAGTCTCAACTTCCAAGGGGTACCCATATTCGTCACAGCCAGCTTTAAACTCGCCATCTTTTAAATCCCACTTATAGTCCGGGTTATCGAGCCTATCCATTATCTTTGCATTATTCTCGCCTTCGCCATACAAAATTGGCTTAATTACCTTAAATGTATTAAAATACATAGTATATCTCCTAAATTTCTCCTGTCTTAATGAAATATTGTTAATTTGGAGTGCAGTGCCCTCTAATGCTGATGTATTTATTTTACACTGACCCAAAAAGCTATAGTAGCGATTTTCAATGCCTACACTCGGCAACCCTTCCGTAGATTCCTGCCTATCAGATCCGCAGTAGCTTCCCAATAAATTAGCTATTGTCGTTTGAAATTGGGAGTTAACAGCATTGATATTTGTATCAATATTTTTAATTATAGCTGGGTCAGTTTCTTGTGATAATAATCTAATTCTGGCATCCTTGCATATTTCATTAATTAATTCCTTATATAACTTTATGTAATCCCCCCTCTTATTATAACCAAAAGGGCTTATCTCCACTATCCACCCTCTTCTGTAGCCCGGAATTTCATACCTGATTCTTGTTTTCGGAGGCATTGGACAAGCATAAATCTTATCGCCAAATTCTATATGGGTATAATCCAAATCGCCTTCAACTCCATTTTGATATATGCTGTATTCATACTCTGTAGTTAAAGGATTTAGGTATATGCGGGCTCCTGCGTAAAGATGCTCAATTGATTCCCTTACTTTCTCAATCTCGTCCCATTGTCTTTCTTTTTCTATGACATCTCTATTTCTATTTACCAATAGTCCTATGAAGTGTGAAATCGCCCTCACTGGCTGAAAACGCTCAAGAGGCTGGTCCTGATATCTTCTATACTCAGGCGCTTGGCCTGTTGCATCCTCAATCGCTTCATAAATCCCCCTATGTTTTAGCCAAGTTATCCACCAATTTCTAACTTTACCCCAAGTCTTGCTGCGCCCTTCTGGATGGTTACCCTGCTCTTGATGTTCCGGTTCTGCCATAATCAACCTCCTTTTCTTGTTTTACAATTGAGATTCCAAAAAGACCTAATTTGTTTTTAATGAAATTAATTAACTCGGCATAAGCCGTTTCAACATTATGCATCTTATCAGAAAGCATTTTTATGGAACTTAGGAAATCTTTTCTTGCAACCATTTCTATGATTTTTCGTTCATTCGCGCCTATTTCTGCAGTTATTCTTGAAAGCCTCCGAAATGCAAACAATTTTTTTACAATTGATGACGATTTAGCAAGTTTATACAACTTTAATTCATTATTGCTTTTGCCGTATGCATAATTAAGTAGCTCATGCACATCAGGCAATGAATTGTTGTCTATAATCCTTCTTTTTAGCATCATAAAACTGTATAACTCATCAATACAATTATCGCTCAAAGTTTCAAATTCGTAGCGCAACTGCTGTATTTTTTCCCTCGTTTTTTTGCCCGAGCCTTTTAATACGCCCAAAATATTAGTGGCGGCATTCTTTTCTAATTTCACTAGTGGTGCCAATGAATTAAATAACTCTGAAAATCCGGGTTTTTGCATACTTGTTAATTCCCTTATCCTTAAGTTAAATACCACTTCAAGTTCTCTAACTAATTGAGCTATTATCTTATGCCTATAGTTATCAGAACGTAAGTCAAAGAGTTTTTTATCAAAAAACTTCATCCATTCGTTCGGATCTTCATGTAGGATAGGTTTATCTTTTAAAAATTCTGATGCCAATTCCGGATTGCCAAATCTATTAAGAAGTATATCTGCAGTTTTCTTCTCTATGTTGTTATAAAATCCGTAAAATTGTGTCCAATCGCCGCTTTGATACGACGTGCTGATTTTATTCCTTAAATCCTCCAAATATGCCAATTGTTGATTATATCTTATGAACTGCAGGAAGACTGCATTTGAAGCTAAAATCTTTTTCAGTCTTTCATCCTTAAAATATGATAAAATGCCCTTGTATTCATAATTTTGCCCGTATAAAAATAGCTTCATTTTTGAGCTGAAAAACGGAAGATCTTCTCTTAGGACCTCTCTGCTGTTCCATGAATGGACTTCGTGGCTGTATCTCACCAAATAATCCAGTTCCTCGCCTATCAAGTCAGTAATGGCTTTTCTTATTTGCTCAGCAATTTTTTTATTTCTAATCATATTAATTGAATCATTTATGGTATTTCTATTCTGCTCAGTTTTTATGAAAGAGATTACATAATTCATATCAATAGGATTTTTACCATCATTGGCATTCTTTCCTGATCTTGCAGCAGCTATAATATTATAAAGATTTATTAAAACTGAAAAATGTCTTTCATCACCAAATTCAACTTGTTTTCTGCTTAATTGCTTGAGTATAAACTCTGAAAGCTCGCCTTTTGAATTTTGAATCCATGGCTTTTTCTTTCTCAATTCTCTTAAGAAAAGGAGAAAATTGCCTTTATTCTCTTTGTAAGTATTAAGAACAAAATCTTTTAATTTTGAATTAAAATCCAGAAATAAGTTGTCATTATTAATCCACTTTTCTATTTCAATTCTTTTTAGATCTATCCTTATTATACGGGTCAACCTATCTTTTAAGATATCTTCAAGTTCTTTTACTGTATGTTCACCTATTTCGATGGTTTTAGTTTTGCCTGTTTGATTCATTTTTTTCCTGTTTCTGCCGGTAAATTTGTGAAAACATCAGGAGTGCTGCCAGTTTCATATGTAAAAAATTTTAAAAATCTATTATGAATTTCGGCATTTTTCTCCCGCGTTCTAACAATTAAATCGAGGAATCTCGATAAGCCATATGTTGACAGTGTCGGGTAAGGGTTTCTTGGCTCAGGGGGTGTTTCATCCCAATAGTTTCTTTTGCCCCAATAAACCCATAATCCAGGATATTGCAGCGCTTCATGGTCAAATGCGGGATTTCCGCCTAAGCCAGGGGCATGTCTTGCGCTTGATTTTTCAAATGATAACATAGTCTCTTCATCAAATTTCAGTAAATTTTCTTCTTTGATAAGGTAATCATAGTTATCGAATGTTTTGCTATGCGGATGATAAGTTCCATTTCTTAAATCCTCTAAAAACCATAGCCATTCGTTTTCCATCGCCCCATAAACCCAAACCCAATTTGCATAACTTCCACGCTCTTGAGGAAAGTCTTCCATGTCCTCAATCTTGATTCTTCTAATATAAGGTAAAGAAGCCTTATCCGCCTTGTCTATTTCTATCCTATGGATATCCTCTAATACAAATCCTCTTACATCAACTTCATGCCTAAGCCCTCTTGATTTATCTGCAAAATCTAACTTATATTTGTTGCCAATCCTCCTTCTTATCTCTGATTCATAAGTAGCTACTTTTTCTTCATCCTCTTCCTCATCAGAGATTAGTACGCCTTTGGGAACGTATCTTCCATTCACAAATTCCTGTTCAATATCTCTTTCAATTTGCTCCTTAATTTTAGGATCGTTAAGCTGCCGCTCAATCACACGTGGATTAATAGATTGCTGGATTCCTTGAATAAGTTTATTCATGTATTTTTCCGCTTCTTTTTCTATTTGTTCCTTCACTTGGGCATTAGCTAATTTGCTATTTGCATCTTTTTTTCTCATATCTATAATTGCGGGATTATCCATAATTTGCTCAATTCTTTCAGCCACATATTTTTTAATTTCTTCAGGCTTAGTGAAATTTTTCTTTTTACATTCAGTGATAGCTGATTTCTTAGCAACTTCCATTTGCTTAGACTCAGCTTCTTTTGAGAACTTTTCAAAATATTTTCCCTCTATTCTTTTTATTATAGCCGGAGATTTCAATTTAATATATGCAATCATTTTAAACTTGGTTTTTTTCAAAAGCTCATCCCTATGTTTCTTCTCTATTTTTTCCCTGATCTCCTCAAAAATTTCATTCTTTTTTTCTGTGTATTTTTGTTTCACTTCTTTTTCCCAAGCATCATTTCTTTTAGTAGGAACGGCATCCCAGTTTACAGGATTGTTATATTCTTTTTCTTGTCCTGTAGGGTCCCTAATAGTGCCTTCACTCTTATCTACATCATATTCCCATAATTCATATAGTGCATTCTCATTTGCAAATAGGTAGTAGTGCTTATAGACTCCATACAGTGCAACTAAGTCAATCGTATGCATCTTAAGGCTTTTGAACCTGTGTATCATCCCTATTCTTTTGATGTTAGTCAAAAACTTGTCGTAGTTATCATCCATGGTTATTAATGGCTCCTTAAGGTGTTCTTTTAAAAAATCGCTTTCAAGATTTTCAGGATTATCTTTTTCCGGAGATAGGTGGTCTCTTTGAAGCCTCTGATTCAGCAATTCGAAGAAGTACAAGACCAATTCCCTATTGTTTGCCCATCCTACAGGCTTAGCACCCTTTCCTGAAAACCTATACTTATCAACAGAGTTTCTTTTAGCTTCATACGTCTGGCCTTTGCCACCAAAATATTTCTGGATTATTTCGGCTTTTAGTTTTGCTTCAGTTACCGACCAAGATTTAGCAAAATATGTGTGAAGCCTTGTCTGGTAATTCATCAGGGTCATATAATCTACTCTTAAATCCCTAAAGACAAATGGAAGCTCATTTTCCAAATACGGGTCTCCTATTTTATAATTTCGTATAAGATTTCCAATAAGGGGAAGCTGAGATTTCCTTGCCGCTCTTAAAATTGTTACGCCGCCATATTTTTTTAGCACTTTCCATAAAGCATGCGCACGAATACGTTTACGTTTAAACCTTGTTAGAGGTCCAAGAAGCAGGAATGGCACTAAGAATGTTGGAAATTTTTTTGTGAAATACCATATCAATCCAAATATAGGTCCATATATTATAAAACTCCATTTCCACGATAATTTTGCCCTAAATTTCCATGATATACCTGCCGCAATAATAATTATGCCTAAAAGTATAGATGCTCCCAAAAAACCCCATTTCTCATAAACATGGTATCCAAATTCTCCCAATTGCCAAGTACTTCCAGCAGGATAAGTAACTGGAGTTAATACTGTTGGATATCCCCTAATGTGTTGTATAAGCAGTATTGCCAGTCCTGAAATAAACAACCCAATCAATGCTATTTTTTGCAAAGTTTCTTTGTTTGCCATGTTTTTATTACAAAAAATATTGTATTAGGCCTACGATAACAAGTGGTATGCCTATCCACCATAGTACTGTACTAAATGCCACTACATGGAACCATCCCAAAGCCGCCATTAACGCTGTCAAAGCTCCAAAGAGCCCCCACGTTATTCCTTTGATATTGTCTTTCAGCCATGCTCCAAAACCTTTACCTGAAGATCCGGCAGCTTCAGACTCCCATTTGTACTCTCCTTTATTTTGATCATCAGGCACCCATCGCCCGCCACTTCCACCACTTCCTCCACCACCAGGCATAGGCGGAAGTGAGGGTATTTGAATGCCAAGACCAGGTATAGTTGTCGTATCTGGTGATTTGCTGGTATCCTTGCCTGGTCCGGGTAGAATGCCAAGGCCTGATGATCCTCCAATGCATATTGAGCTAATATCTTTGAATAGGTCGCCTATAATCCATGTACTTGCAAATCTATCAGCGATTGCTCCGGCTATGGCAGAACCTCCGAATACTACGCAGAATATAAATTGAACAAGTAAAATGGTAATTGCCCAGTTTATGAATGTTCCAAAACCGCCGCCAATTCCCAAATTAAGATTCTTTCCAATGATTAATATTAAAAATACTTCAAGCAAAACTATGACAATTTCTATAGGGCTTCCTGATCTTGTCAGTTTGGCAGACATTAGAAGTACAATTGCCCAAGTCAACTTTGGATTCTGAAGATTAAGGAAAGTAGTGAAAAACCATCCGATTATCATCGCAGAGGCTATGAAAACAAACAGCCTGTAGCTCCCTTTCCTCAAAGTCAAAATGCCTTCCTCATAAACCGTAATCTCCTGAGGTTTAAAGGATCCGCTTGGTTGTTTAACCATATCAGTTTTTTTGCCAGTAGTCCTCTTAGGCCCAAACAAAAAGTCCCAAGTCGCTTTAGTAATATCATCTTCCCAGATCCAATGGTCGCCTACATTATACGCAACCATAACAGAAACAATGACAACAAGCAGCCCAAGCCCTATTTTCTTTGTTTTATCATCTCCGACTTTTTTATTGACATCCAGCAATCCCAAAGTAAACCATACTACTAATGAAATAATCAATGTGTTGACAATTATCTTTAGCTTCAGGTACTGCGCAAAAAAGCTCAGTTTCCAGATATATGTGGAGCTTCCGACAAAAAACCAAGCTATCAGCACAGCCCCGATTAAGGTTATGAGCCACATTACGGACTTCTCCTTCCCTTCCTTCTTAGGGATCAATGCAGCCTGCGCTATAAACAGAACCGCAAATATGACAAAGGCATTGACTCCAAGCACAAACCACGGGCTCCCGAACAGCCCTCCGCTTGATTTTGCGGATTTCAATTGCGCATAAATGCTTGGCATCACTATGGCAAAAACCAATACTGAAATCCAAAATAACTTATTCACCATCCTGCTTTTTTTCCTGATGATCCTTTTCATATCAGTTTGATAACCTCCTCAAGCGCATTCTCATCAATCTCATCAAATTCGTATCCCTGCGTTGTCAGCTTCAGCCAAAGCTTCAGCACATTGTCATTGAAATGAAACTTGCTGTCTTTCTTATGGATGATGCCGGCAGAAATAAGCCTTTCAAGCAGGATTTTTGTGACCGGCGCGCTCCTGTATATCCTCCTTGCAATCTCGCTGAGCCTCAGCTCTTTTTCCGGTGCCATGGCCTTCAGGATAATCTTGGACAAAACCTGGCCGCTTGTCCTGTTAAGGTGATAGTTGAGGGAATCTGCGCAATAATCATGCAGAACGCCCCTCTTTGACAGCAGCTCGGCGGCAAAATATTTTTTCGCGTCAGTATAGTCCTGATAATGTTTCAGCATTGAAACCGCGACAAACGGGATTCCCCCGCTCAATCCAAAGACAGCATCCGCCAGCTTCTGGTCTGCTTTGCCGGTAAATCTTTTCACCATCTCAAGAATCTCATTCCTGTCAAAATCCCCGATATCGACAAAATCAAAGTTCCTTAAAATTTTTTTAATCTCCGCGGCTGCGGAGCTGGTTATTACATACTTGACAGCCTCATGGTTGAAATTTATAAGCGAAATGACATCTTTGATCTGGTTAAAATTGTTCAAATCGAGTATGCCTTCAAAATTATCCAGAATGGCAAGGATTTTTTTGCCCTTGTCATTCGCAACTGTGGCTGGAAAGCTGAATGCGAGCTGCACCAGCAGCCTTTGGTCCGGCTTTATCTTCAAGATTTCGTTCTGGACGGATTTGATGATTTCATTTGCCCTTGCGCTTTCCATTTCTGAAGCATATTTTAAAAGATTGTCAATGCCCATAAAATTCTTATATTCAGAAGCGGGCTTTTGCAGAAACCAGAAGCAAAAATTGCCTATGAATTCGACGGCAAAATTCTCGGGGCTCATCCCCATTTTGCTGAAATCGGCGTAAACAGAGGTGATATCCCAATTTTTGCCAAGGCACCTCTGAACAATGCGGGTTTTTCCTGACCTTCTTGGGCCCAGAATCGCTATGTTCCTGCCCGCGCCTTTTCTGAAAGAAGACAGATTGCTATCTAAAATGCTCGTATAACTTTTTCTCTCAATAACTACCTCTTTTCTATCCAAACATTTCACCAATAAACTATACTATTTGGTATATATACTTATTTATATAATTTATCTAATTGCGGCAAAGTTAAATGTTAACGCCAGTCTAAATATTTATACTGTTATGTATATATTCTTATTAGATTATATACTTTTTAGACTACTAATATAAATATATTTTGATTTTAGAAAATGTCCATGAACAAAAGTTTACTTATAAGTATATATACTTTTTGGTATAACTATTAATATTAACATATAGGCTCCATCCAAAAATTCGCTTCACTCAGGTTAGCAGCTTCTCGCCCAGCATGGTAAATAGTGAAGTACCGTTGATGTCCCGTATGGAGCAACCCCTCCAACTCTTTTTCTGTTTTATGCAAAAGTGCTCGACTTCAAGGCTGCTAACCCATTTTTTGGATGGAGCCTAACATATAAGTAAACTTAAAAGTCAATTCGTTAAAAGCTTTGATTATTTATTTTAGCAATGCCTGCAATCATAGAGTCTTCTGGATTGGTTTTAAAGCCTTTCTTAATAAGCTCTCCATCAATTCTGCCTGCTTCTTCAGCGCTCAGTTTATCAAGTGGTAAAATTATCTGTTTTGCCAATAATAAAGCTGTTTTAGATTTTTCTAATTCTGATTTATAATGGCGGATGTAAATAATTAATCAATTATTTGTGTCTGAGATTATATTAAAATTTTCTTAGTGTTTTTGGTTAAACTGTTAGGCCGCCTTCTTGTAATGGCTAGTATTGCCTTTAGCCTGTGCTACAGGATAAGCAGTATTGATATAGCCTGCAGGCAGGGCATTCGCTGCAAAAGTATTGATTCCAAAAATATCATGAATTCCGTTTGCAGTCAGTATATAGCCCGGCGCAAACACCTGTCCTATCCTCTTCCAGCCGTTATAAAAATTAGTTTTCACCGTATTTGCAAGCCCTCTCGGATTAAGGTAATTATCAAGTAAATGCTCTGCGCCTCTGAACAGCCCCACAAATGCCGCGTTGTATGCAGTCAAAGCATATAGAGATTTGCTGATTATGCTTCCTATCCCTCCTGCAATTTTGCTGCCCAGATAGCCAAAAACAGGATATGTAGCTTCGCCTAATTTTACCATTGGGTTAAGGACAATATTGACAGCGGAATAATCAGTCATCGCTTTTTTTACTATTTCATATAATTTTTTCCCTTTCTTAATGCCGCCCGCAATTCCGCCGGCTGCCAAAGCTCCGCCGATAATAGGCGCAGATATTCCTGCTGTTGCAAGGCCGAGCAGCGTAGAGCCGACTGTGGCCGCTCCCAAAAATCCGAGCTTGAAGGCTTTTTTGATAAAGCCATTGCTTTCCTTGTCCTCAACTTTGTCTTCAAGGCTCATAAGGCACCGCCCAGGTCATAGCCAAAATTTCTGCCAATCTTCTGAAGAACGAGTTTTGCTTCCCTGTAGTCAAACCTTCTTTTGCACCTTGGGCAGGACAGGGGATGTTCTACTCTTGAAATCCATTTATACGTGCAAAATTCACAATTCTTATCAAGTTTATTACTCATAAATAGTAATAGTAAAATCCACTGTTTTTAAAGCTTTCTATTTTTTAACTACTATAAAGTGATAAAGTTTAAAAACAGATTTATACTACCCAGTAGGATATTATACTACTCTAAAGTACTTACAAATGAAAACAAAATTAAGCATCAGCATAGAAGGGGAAATGCTCTCAAAGCTGGAAGAGCAGATGAATTCTGGAAAATTCAGGAACAAGAGCCATGCCATAGAATATGCTGTAAAAAAGCTGCTGGAAAAGAAGGTGGTGGGGCAGGGCAATGGCTGATAATGCCGAATCTCCCCATACATCTCCGTCTGAAGAAAAGAATGAGGGAAAAAAAGAGGAGGGATTGGAGGGAATTCTTGGAAATGTTTGGAAAGAAGTTAGGGATTTTGCCTCAGGCGCTTTTAAGATCGGCGCTGTCGCTGCAATGCCGTTCGCCTTTAATTATCTGGACCCATCTCACTTGGCAAGGGCGCAGGTATACACGTACACTCTTTCAGCAGGAAAAGCCACGGCAAATCTGATACAGAAAAAGCCTGCTCTTGAGGGTTTTCTTAAGGAAGGGGCAATTGCCATGCCTTTGTCTTTAGGGATTGCAGAGGCTTTCAAGGGGCTTAACGGCCTTGAAACGGCAGTTGCAAAAAATTACGGCTCATTTGCCGGAACAGCAGCCAAGGGAGCTGGCCTGGCATTAGGAATTCAGCCCGCTTTCGTCACAGCGCACACTGCCCTGGAGTATGGGCTGGGAAAAAAATTCAGGGAAAACTTATGGCCGGGGATAAAAACGGTTTTCAAGTATTTGGCTCTTCCATCTGTATTGAACGTTACTGTCCTGTACAAATTCGGCCTTTTTACCCAAATGGTTGTCTCTTCAGCACTTAGCTTTGCATTCGGCCTGATGCAGTCTCTTCGAGGGGGGGAAGGCAGCGTAAAAAATCTTTATGATGCAATAAATCCATTCAGCTATGTTTCTTCAACATTTTCTGTCACAGCAAAAACCGTCAGGAACACTTATTCATTCGCAGCAGACGGCGCGTACGGGCTTGGCGCTCTTATAAGCGATCTATTTTCAGGCTCGCCTTCTTCAGCGCCTGCTCCCCATGCTCCGCCTGCGCAAGCGCAGGAAGCGCCAAATCCCGCGGAGCATCATGAAGCCCATTACATGAAATCCCCTTCTAAAACAAATTCCAAGTATTTGCCATTCCCGTCGGAAAACAACAAACAGTACAAAAAAGCAGCATAAGATGAAATCCAAAATCAGCATCACAATGGACATTGAAACAGTAGGCAGGATTGATGCAGAGGTAGCTTCAGGAAAATTCAGGAACAAGAGCCATGCCATAGAATATGCCGTAAAGAAGCTGCTGGAGGAGGAGAATGGCAGAGCATGATGCAACTCCTCCTGCAGAAGGGCATGGGGGAAATAAGGAAGAGAAAAAGGAAGGGGGGTTTTTAGAAGGGATAATCAATGAATTAGGCAGCTTCGCAAGAAAAGCATTTACTGTAGGCGCCATTGCAGCCATGCCTTACATATTTTCATTCTGGAATCCTGCTTTTGTCCTTCCTGCCCAGGCATTCACATATCCTGTTGTTGCAGGAAGGGCGGCAGCAAATGTAATGCAGAAAAAGCCTGTTCTGGAAGGCACAGTTAAGGAGGCTATCGGCGGAACAGCTTTTGCGCCCGTGCTGGGATATATGTATCCTGCATTGCAGGGCCTGGAGGCAAATGTAACAAGAGAATACGGCATAGTTGCCGGGAAATCAGCTTCTGTCGGAGTGCACGCATTGGCAGTAACTCCGGCATCGACTGCCCTCCACACAGTCTTCAATTATGGAATAGAAAAAGATTTCTGGAATTCGTACAAATCAAGGCTAAAAAGCGTGTATAAGTACATAGCGCTGCCTTCAGCAATAAACATCGCATTCTTGTACACTCTCGGCCTGCCGGTGCAGATGCTTGTCGGGGGCTTGACCACTTTCGGCTTTGCAGTAGTTCAGGCTCTAAAAGGGGGAAAAGCCAGCTTCAGGAATCTTTATGGCTCAATAAATCCCTTGGAATATGTCAAAGCAGGAGTTACAGTCACGGGAAAAGCGGCAAAGGGCATTGTCAAAAGCGCATACCAGGGCATTTACGGGTTGGGGCAGGTCATTAGCGGCATTTTCTCAGGAGCATCCAAACCGCCGAAATAGGGTAAATTGGGCTCCTTAATTTAACGCAATGGTTTTTTCGCTTGTATTGCTCACAATCATTTGTGCTTTCGTAAGTTTTATTTCACATGGCTATCCTAATGCAATTAAAAATTTTTATTTTATTATTTCCGTCATTTTTCCTCCACAAAAACAATAAAGAAAAACGACAGCCGCATATGATGTGAGGATTGTCCTTTCGCCAAATGCCTTGATAAGGCGAAAGGGCGGAATTATGATTATTTTTTATTGTAAGGTTATGCCTTATATTTAATGAACTGCAATAGTATGCGCAATTAAAGACTTGATGGTATTAAAGGTGTAATGGAAATTTAGCGAATGAACTCTTTTGCAAAAAGTCCCATCCTATTAGGATTTAGAAATAGCTAATATGCCAGCACGCATAAGTTTATTGCTGCTTTTTCTTCCTGAGCTTTTCCCCTGTCTTCTTCACATGCTCGCTGATCCTGTCAAAGATCTTTCCGCTTCTCTTCTGCAGAGCCTTTTTTGTCTCGTGCAGCCCCTTGCTCAGGTAAGGGCTCCAGTATCCAAGCCCTGTTTTTGGCCCTTCAATCCTGCCCCACCATTTCTCAAAGTACATTATATGCTCTATCCTCTGCTTTACCGGCGGCTCAGGCTTCTCGTCAGGATATCCTATAGTTATGACTGCATTTACATTCACATGCTCCGGCAGGTTGAGGATTCTTCTTATCTCCTCCTCATCGAAAGCCCCGACCCAGCAGGCGCCTAATCCTATGGAATGCGCGGTAAGGAGCATGTTTTCAATTGCCGCGGCAGCTCCCTGCATGGTGTACATCCTTCCGCCCCTGCTGCCATAATACCTCTCCATATGCTCAGGCTCCGTTACAATCACAATGTGTATAGGGGCGATTTCCATCCAGTACTGCTGCACGCACGCCTCAGCTATCTGCTTCCTTTTTGCATCGCTTTTTACAACAAGGAATTTTATGTTGAAGATGTTGCCTGCGCAAGGCGCATATTTTCCCGCCTGCATTATAGCCACAACATCGCCCCAGGGCACCGGCTGATCCTTATACTTTCTCACGGAGCGCCTGGTCCTTATGCAGTCGATAATGCCAGTCTCCTTTTTTTCGGTGTGGTGTTCCATCTGCCAGCAAAACAATTTTATACTAAGCCCATTTAAATATATTGCTATGGAGTACTCAAAATTAATTGAAGTATATGGGGAATTGGACAGCACCGCAAAAAGGCTTGAAAAGACGCATATAATCTCTGAATTTATAAAAAAGGTGGATGCCTCCCATCTTCCTGTTGTGATGCTTCTTCTTGAAGGAAGGATTTTCCCGAGCTATGACCAGAGAGAGACAGGAGTTGCCTCAAGGATTGTGCTTAAAGCATTGAACACGGCATCGGGCATCCCTGCAGAAAAAATAGAGAACGAATGGAAAAAAACAGGCGACTTGGGCATAGTGGCTGAAAACCTCATCAGGGGCAAAAAGCAGGCCACGCTGCACTCCGGAAGCCTCACTGTGGCAAAAGTCTTTGAGAATCTAAGGAGGCTTGCGACATTGGGGGGCAAGGGCACAGTCGAAAGAAAGCTCCAGCTTATAGCAGAGCTCCTCACTTCCTCAAAGCCAGAAGAGGCAAAATACATCATAAGGACTGTGCTCGGCAATATGCGCATAGGAGTCGGGGAAGGGGCGATGCGCGACGCGATTGTATGGGCATTCTTCGGAAAGGAGATTGGCTTCAGTTATGACAAGAAAGAAAATAATTTTGATGTTGCAGACAGGGAGATCTACAACAGGTATGCAGGCGCAGTGCAGCACGCCTATGACGTCACAAATGACTTTGGTCCTGTCGCAAAAACAGCAAAACTGAAAGGCTTGAAGGGATTGGAGGAGCTTGAGCTTGCTGTGGGCATCCCGATAAAGGTAATGCTGGCGCTGAAGGCAGAGACGATTGAAGAGGCTTTTGAGACCGTCGGAAAGCCTGCTGATGTGGAATTCAAATTGGATGGATTTAGGATTCAGGCGCATAAAAATGAAAATTACATAAGGCTCTTCACAAGAAGATTGGAGGATGTGACAAATCAATTTCCTGACGTTGTTGATTATATCAAAAATCATGTCAAAGGCAATAAATTTATTGTTGATTCAGAAGCAGTGGGCTTGGACAGGAAAACAGGAAAATACCTGCCATTCCAGAGCATTTCCCAGAGGATTAAAAGGAAATATGACATAGAGCGGATGTCAAAAGATTTCCCTGTAGAACTTAATATTTTTGACATAGTGTATTACAATGGCAGAAGCCTTTTGAATATGGAGTTTAAGAAAAGAAGGGAAATATTAGAGAAGATTGTGAAGGAAGAGAAGGGCAAAATTGTGCTTTCAAAAATGATTGTCACAGAAAGCAAAAAAGAAGTGGAGGATTTCTTCAAAAAATCCATAAAAGCAGGAAATGAGGGTTTGATGCTCAAGGCCCTTGATGCGCCTTACAGGCCCGGCGCAAGAGTCGGCCACATGCTTAAATTCAAGGCAATAATGGACACTCTTGATTTGGTCATTGTAAAGGCGGAATGGGGCGAAGGCAAGAGATCAAGCTGGCTGAGCAGCTACACTTTGGCATGCTATGATGACGGCGAATTTTTGGAAGTCGGCAAGGTAAGCACTGGCTTGAAGGAAAAAAAGGAAGAAGGCTTGAGCTTTGAAGAAATGACAACGCTCCTCAGGCCGCTCATTCAAGAGGAAAAAGGCAAGGAAGCAATTGTAAAGCCAAAAATTGTCCTGGAAATAGGCTATGAGGAGATACAAAAATCGCCAACCTATTCCTCAGGATTTGCATTAAGATTTCCAAGAGTAATTGGACTGAGGGAAGACAGGAAAGCAGAAGATGCCTCGGCTCTTGAGCTTGTAAAGAAGTTTTATGAAGGGCAGAAGAAGGGAGGAATATAAAAGATTATCAACAGAATTTATAAAAAACTAAAGTTTTTTTCTGAGAATTTATTTTCTTAAAATTAGTTTTATTGCAATTACCAAAATTATCACTGGGAAGATAGCAGATAACATTCCAATTATAGGGTTCTGTAAAGTTGTTGTTATATCCATGCTTTTAGAAGTCATATTTATTGCCATTGCAATGCCTAATCCCAATGATAATACTAAATCAATTAAGTATAACATAGGAATCCATAATGCGGCTTTTTCAATTTTTTTAACTAACATTATTATGAGCATAACTATGGTAAAGATATACCAAAAAATGCCTATAAAACCTTGTACAAAAGCGAAAGGCAGTAACTCCGGAACAAAAAATGAAATAGAACTGATTAAGGTTAAAGAAGAGTAGATTATGACCATAATAAGATACCATTTGTAAATTCTATTTTTACCCGCCATATCCTATCTATGAATGTTAATCTTTTTAAATATATTGAAATGGGTGGCTTCCCTGAAAATGTAGTTGCCGTCAAGTTTGCGAGGCTCTTAAACTACAGACGTGAA
>CAYVTQ010000027.1:0-19335 GCA_964454865.1 uncultured Methanosarcinales archaeon | reverse complement strand
TCTTCAGGGATTGCAGACAATCTTGAAAAATTCTTCAGGATACTGAATAGTTACGGTTTTTAATTTTAAAAAGCAGGAATATTCAAAATTGGAAAACTAATGCAAAACTGCCATAGAATGCCTGTGGTCCAACACTCCCAGAATTGATTCAAGTTTCTTGTCATCTTTTGCAGCATCTCTTATATTTTGCATGCCCGTTTTTTCATCATCACGTCCTTCTACCCATAGATGATTCTCAAGGTGCCATCCGGGAAGCCATACTGGAAGAAAAGATGCGTTTTTTCCTCTTTCATTTGTGGAAGAAAGCCCTTCTGGCAACCATATATAACCAATCGGCTTGTTAGGATGCTGTCTTCTTTCTTCTGGAACAAGCCTAGCGGGATCATCAACATAATCAGGGTCTATTATTCCTTGTTCACGCTCATAAAATTCCCTTAAAGTAGAATGCGGTCTTGCCGCATATGCCAATTCTTCCGGAGTCATGGTAACTCTTGCAACAGCCTTTCTTGCAAGAAGCAATGCCTGTTCCAGTGCAGCTTCATAGGGCTGAGATTGGCTGTAAACAAGTTTCACAAAGCCGCGTGTAGGCATGCCTCTGGGCTTTTCAGGGGGATGATGATATACATGAGATTCTGTCATTGAATTTGTATTACTTTGATTTATCAATTTAAAGCTTTCTATGAAAAACCTTGAATTTTACTATGATTAACTAATA
This sequence comes from uncultured Methanosarcinales archaeon, assembly GCA_964454865.1. Taxonomy (GTDB): domain Archaea; phylum Nanobdellota; class Nanobdellia; order Woesearchaeales; family GW2011-AR4; genus JACOZO01. Next base: position 18,620 of record CAYVTQ010000027.1, on the reverse strand, counting down.
AAAATAATCTTAACCTTATTTCTTCAAAGTTTAGTCAGCACAATAACCTTATCATCATCCACCAAGACAGAATGCTCTGCCTGGCTCACAATGCCCTTATTTGCTTCAACTAAAGGAGGATATGACTTGATAATGTCGTACTGCATAAGCTCCCTTAATGCGAAATTGGCCTTTGCTCCGAACTTCCTTACAAGCCATCTTGAGCAGAAAGGCAGCCCTTCATAGCCTGCAATTTCCATCAATACTTCCCTTGTGATTGGGCTTCTCACAGGCCTCTTTTGGGCAAAGCTGAATACTGTTGGGATGCCTGCTTCCTGAACCACGCCGGCGCCTGTTGTCGCGAAAGGCTCGATTGCAAACACCATGCCGTTCTGGATTTTTGTCTTGTCGTGGTTGTTGAAGTTAGGGACTGTGGGCTTTGTGTGGACATCATAGATTCCAAGCCCGTGGCCGGAAAGGTTTTTCACAGGCGCGAAGCCGTAGCTTGAGATTGTTTCCTGTATTGCGGCGCCGATCTCTCCAAGCGTTGTCCCTACCTGCGCGATTTTTAATGCTTCATCCAGCGCTTTCTGGGCTGCCTTGACCAAATCAGAATATTTGCCTGACAAATCAATTGTATATGCATTGTCTCCAATGCAGCCGTCAACGTGAATGCCCAAATCAAGACTTACAACCTGATTCTCAAAAATTGTCCTGTCATCCTGCTCAGGGCAGAAATGGGCAGCTATATGGCCGCATGATATCTGGACAGGAAAGGCGGGCTTTGCCCCCAAATCAAATATTTTCTTTTCTATTTTTTCAGTCACCTCGAGCAGTAAAGCGCCTTTCTTAATCAGGCCTTTGCCGTATTCAAGCACTTCGGCAGAGATTCTGCCGGCCTTTATGAAATTGTTTTTGATGCCTTGTTCCATTTTTAATAAAGATTTACTCTGTTTTAAAAAACTATTGTATGAATCTTGGCAAAAGCAAGCGTTTAAGATTTTGTTTTAAGTTATAATTTTTATTCTGGAGAGGATAGCATTCATTCCGTCGCTTCGCGACCAATTTACACTCGGCGGAATTTTTACTAGCATTAAAATTCCGCCTCGGATTTATTTCAATAAATTTAATAATATAGATTTGCGAGGCGGAGCGTTATCCTGTACAGGATGCCGAAAAGCCAATCAAGTTGGTCTGTCGCTTTTCGAGCATGGCAGGAAAGCGGAGCCTCGCAGTAATTTGCCGAAGGCGGAATAAAATCCTTTTATAATGTTAAAAATATAAATAAAAAGTGTAAGAGGTGGAATAAATATTAAGCGATGGATGGTTTAACACAATAAAACTTTCCTAATTTACCAAATATTTATATACAAAACTGCCTCTGAAAAACATATGGCGCAGCAGCAGATGACTCCGGAGCAGTTGCAGGCCCTGCAGGAGAAGATAAAGAACATGTCTCCTGAGGAGCTGAAGGAGTTCCAGAAGAAGCAGTGCATTTTCTGCCAGATCATAGAAGGCAAAGTCCAGTCCAGGAAGGTATACGAAGACAGCATCGCCTATGGCGCTCTTGACATCAATCCGGCAAATCCCGGGCATATACTGCTCATGACAAAAGAGCACTATACCATAATGCCGCAGATTCCTGACGACGAGGTTGCGCATATCTTCAGCGTCTCAAAAGTCCTTTCCAACACCATCCTGAGATCCCTGGAGGCGCAGGGCACCAATATCATCGTGGCGAACGGTGTTGCAGCCGGGCAGAGGGCCCAGCATTTCATGCTCCACATCATCCCAAGAAAAGACAGCGACGGCATAAGCTTCCAGCTTCCGCAGAGAAGCATGGAGCAGCAGGAGATAGATACCGTTGGAGAGAAGATTATCGCGGCACTGAATTCCCTTCCCAATGTGCAGAACAAAATAACGCCGGAAAAGCCAGAGATGCTGCCGATTCCGCCTAAAAAAGCCATCGAAGCGCAATTTGAGGAAAAAGAAGAAGAAAAGCCCAAAGAGATCAAGGCAAAAAGGCAGCAGCCCAAAGAAAAAAAAGCGGAAGAAAAGAATGGTTCCGGAATTGACCTTGATGACATAGCAAAGCTTCTTGGAGCAAGATAATGGCGCAGAACTGCTTGATTTGCGGCATAGTCGACGGCAGAATCCCTTCAAAGAAGATTTACGAAGACGACACCTCCCTGGCTGTTCTTGACGTCAATGGATCCAACCCCGGGCACTGCTTTGTCATCCCAAAAGCACATTATCCGATTTTTGAGCAGGTTCCTGACCTTGAAGTTGGAAGGCTATTTACTGTTGCAAACAAAATTTCCAGCGCAATTTTCCAGGCTTTGAATGTGCATGGCACTAATTTGTTCGTAGCCAACGGCATTCCTGCGGGCCAGACAGTGGCGCATTTCATGATAAACCTAATTCCAAGGAAGGACAATGACGGAATAAACCTGCAGTGGCAGCCGAAGCAGCTTACTGAAGAAGAAATGTCAACAGTTGAGCTTAGAATCAAGGAATATGCTGACAAGGCAGGCGTTGTAGATTCAAGAAAGCATGCTGCCAAAAAGCCCCAGAAAGCAGTTGAGAGCAGCTCTGAAGAGGAGAATGAATACTACACAAGGCAGCTTAACAGAATACCTTAGTTAATATACAAATTTCTATACCAATATACAAAAACGAAATGTTTATATACTACTTATGCCCTGTAATTGCCATAGGATAAAATATAGAGCATAAGCTTTTGGTAGAACTGCTTATGAAGAGGTAATCAAAATGCGCATGAAACTGGGATGGAATCTGCATACTTTCCTGCTTGTGTTGCTATTAGTAGTTGCGTCTAAAGCTGTGCAATACCAGACAGGCCGGGCTGGCGGGCAGGCTGCCCAAATTACAGGCTATGCCACATATGACCAGCCCATAAGAAATGACAACTGCGGCGGCTTTTTCGGAGACCATGTCTGCGATGATTCCGAGGCAGACTGCGGAGAAAGCTACAGATATTACTCTGTCGCTGAATGCAATGAGTGCCAGACTTACAATAACGGCGAGTTGGGATTTGATCAATGCTCTTAACTTATAATTTTATTTTTGTGGCTAAGCAGATGCTAAAGATGGCAATAAGGCTCATTAGGTGATAAAAAATGAAAAAGCTAAGCCTGATGCAGGCTTTTTTGATAGTAATGCTGTTCGCTGTTTCAGTGCAGTATGCAAAATTTTATTATGGAAATAATCCGCAAAGTGAATATAATTCCATTACAGGGTATCAGACGGCATCAAGCTCATGCGAAAACAGGTGCGGGGACTACAATCCTGATTCCCAGTGCCAGTGCGATTCCGCATGCGACGGCTACGGCGACTGCTGCGCCGACAGGAAATATGCCTGCGGATAATTAAAAAATTTTAATAAACCTATTTTCTAAACCTTCTTGGTTATATTAAATAATTTACAATATTGCCAAAAACCAAAGCAGCCAGGAATCCGACCAGAAAGCTCGGCACAAAGGGGATGCCCTCTTTTATCAGCACTTTCTTTATTTTTCCCGCTTTGTAATATTTTACAAGAAGAGCGATCTGCTTCTTTTCTATGCCCAAATCCTTCGGGCCGCAAATCCGCTTGCCGCCAACCACAACGTCGTCAACAATCCAGTCGCCTTCAGTCAACTGCCCGGGATTTACGTATTTCTGCATGCATGCCTTTTCAACTGCCTTTGTAAAAAGCCAGACATAAAATGTGAGATAAAAAGCCAGCGTTATGCCTACTATCATCATCTTATACAGCGCATTTATAGGCAGGAAATTTGCAGCAAAAGCCAATACAGCGGCTATCAGCATGGCAATTTTAGCCCTTCTGATGTTTTTTTGGCTCAGCAAATGCCTTAATTCCTTCATGAATTCCTCTTTTTTTCTTAAAGCAAGATACATCGTCCATGCCATACCATAAAAAGCGCCGATGACCAAAGTGCTAATCAAAAAGACAATCGATATAGGCAAAGAGCCTGTTTTGTAATTTAACCCCAGCAATGCCCCTATCCCCATCAATGCCTTGCTGTCTCCTCCACCCCATTGGCCTGTGTAAAATAATATATATGCCAGAATAAAGAATGCCGCCAACCCTATAAGGCTGTTTATAATAAAAGAGTAATCTGAGTAAATCAATGAGAATATCAGATTAATACCGATTCCCGCCCCCACGGAGCCGTAGTTCAGCCAGTCAGGCACTTCTCTTGTCTTAATGTCTGAAATAGAAGCTATGAATAAGAAAACTGCGGCAATAAAATAAATGGCTATCATGGGCATTGATAATAGGTAAGCAGGCATCATTTTCAAGCAAGAGCATGAAAATGTTTATAAATATAATTATTTATCCGGCATGTATACTCGCAGACAAAAAATAATTAGATGGCAGTTGTCTGCTCCTAATAAGCAAATGACCTATTTATTGTATAAATTATTGTATAAATATTTGTGTCATTTGCTACATAATAAAGATATATTGCTCAATGGCAATAACACAAGAAAAATACAGGCACATTGCATTTTCCCTTGGAGACATATCCTTGCTTGATTCCAGCCAGCTGGCTTATGAAAGATATTTCTTAGCCTTAAAAGAGACTCTTTTGCTGCAGGCAGAGCGGAAAATCCCGGTATTCACGTTTTTTCTCCTTCCTGAAAAGACAGACAAGACAAAGGAATATTATGACAAATTCACAAAGAACTTCAAAAGGCTCTTTGACGAGCTGGCCTTTGACGGCTATATCGCGCACAATAAGGTTAAAATAGCAGTCTTAGGCAAATGGTACAAGCTGCCAAGCGAGACTATAGAGTCTATCAAGAATGCCATAGAGCTTACCAAGGATTATGACAGCTTTTTCCTGAATTTCTGCATCAATTATGACGGGCAGGAGGAGATACTGGATGCGTGCAAGCTTATAGCAATCCATGTGAAGCAGGGAAACCTTGACCCGGAAATGATTACTAAAGAGGCAATAGAGGAGCATACCTATTCATCTTACTTCATGCCGCCTGACCTCATAATTGCCTTTGGAAAAGAAAGGAAACTGCACGGCCTGCTGCTTTGGGACTCTGCTGACGCAAGCATTTATTTTGTTGGGAAGGAGTTTGGGGAAGGCGGAAGGGAGGAGGTTTTGGGGATTGTTGATAATTTTTAGGGCAAAATTTATATTATCCCATCATCCCATGTAAATTATGAAATTCAATAATTCCTGAATTGGCTGTATCAAACTTAAACAAAAGTCTAGAGTTTTATGTAAAAATTCTCGGTTTTAAAGCAGAATATTATAGAGAAAAATTTGTTTTTCTTTCTTTTCAGGGATCCCAGATAATGATTTCCGAGAATGATATTTGGAACACAGGCAAGCTAGAAAAGCCTTTTGGAAGAGGCATCAATTTTCAAATTGAAGCCAGAGATATAATTCCGGTACTGAAGTCCCTAAAATCAAATAATTATCCGCTATTCAGAGCTGTCCAAGAAAATTGGTACAGAAAAAACAAACAGCTTCTGGGCAACAGGGAATTTTTAGTCCAAGACACTGATGGATACTTGTTAAGATTTTTTCAAAAGATCGGCACTAAATCCGCGCATGGCTATAACTAATGCCTGAACAGCCTTATCCCTGTAAAAACCATGGCAATACCCTGCTCATTGGCAGCCCCTATAACTTCATTGTCTCTTATTGAGCCGCCGGGCTGGATTATTGCCGTGACTCCTGCTTTTGCAGCTTCGTCCACTCCGTCCCTGAAGGGGAAAAAGGCATCGCTGCTCATTACCGAGCCTTTGCACCGGCCTTTTGACTTCTCTACTGCTATTTTTACGGCATCTACCCTTGACATCTGCCCCGCGCCTATCCCTACAGTCAGGCTTTCTTTTGCGAAAACAACAGAATTGGATTTCACATGCTTGTTCACAGTCCATGCAAAAATCAGGTCATTTATTTCCTGCGCTGCCGGCTTTCTTTTTGTCACAGCCCTCATATCCTTCTCCTTTACGGAAATATGAGAGCGAGCCTGGTATAGCAGGCCCCCATTAACTTTCTTGTATTCAAAACAGCCATCGCCTTTCCTTATAGCCCCTGTTTCCAGCAGCCTTATGTCTTTTTTTGTCTTCAAAAGCCCAATAGCGTCATTGTCAAAGCCCGGGCAGATTACAGCTTCTATGAACAGCGGCTTCATCAGCCTTGCAGCTTCAATATTGCAGTTTCTGTTTAATGCAACTATGCAGCCGAAAGCCGACAACGGGTCAGTTTCATGGGCTTTTTTGTAGGCATCCTCTATCTTCACGGCAGAGGCAACGCCTGAAGGGTTTGTGTGCTTTATGACCGCGGCAGTGGGCTTTTCAAAATCCTTGACAAGCTCGAATGCGCTGTCCACATCCAAAATGTTGTTGAAGCTCAATTCCTTGCCGTGAAGCTGCTTTGCAGTTCCAACGCAGCTTTCACTTGTGAAATAAGAGTAAAATGCAGCCTGCTGGTGGGGATTTTCGCCATACCTCAGGTTCTGGGATTTCCTGAAAGTCAGGTTGAGTGTTTCAGGGAAGCTTATGCCGTTCAGTTTGTTGAAGAATGAGTTGATGACCGAGTCATATCTTGCAGTGCAGGCGAATGCCTTTGCAGCCAGATTGCAGTTGAATTTTTCATCGGCTTTTTTGCTTTTTATCTTTTCAATTGCAAGCGCGTAATCAACAGGATCAACAACCACCATGACATCCCTGTAGTTTTTTGCGGCAGCCCTTATCAAAGACGGCCCGCCGATGTCGATGTTTTCAACCTGCTCATTCAGCGGGGCTCTTTTGTTCGTCAGCTCCTCGAAAGGATAAAGGTTGGCGACAACCATGTCAATATTCTTTATCTTATCTTCATTAAGCTCTTTGGAATGCTTTTTGTTGCCTCTTATTGCCAGGATGCCGCCGAAGATGTTCGGATGCAGCGTCTTTACCCTGCCGTCAAGAATTTCTCTATGCTTAGTCAGCTCTGATACTTGAGTTACCTTAATGCCATTTTTCTGCAATAAAGAGGCTGTTCCTGACGTGGATATTATTTCAATGCCTAAAGAAGAAAGCTCTTTTGCAAAATCAACTATTCCTGTCTTATTGTACACTGAGATTAGTGCTGTCTTGATCATTTTGTCTCAACCTTCCTTGATGAATCCAGTCTATTAAATCCTCAATTGTCTGTAATTGCCTATTGTCGGGAGCCTGCATTAATAATAGATTAAGGTGTTCGGCAAAAATGCGCGATTCCCTTTGGGCTCTTTCTTTGTCCAGTGAACCTCTAATCGGAACTAATAATACGCTATTATGAAGATAGCCCAATCCCTCAGCAATGATATTTGGGGGAGTTTCGCTGCTTATAAGATCAAGCTCAGACGGGCCGGATGGAACTGGAACCAATGATACCAGCTGGTCTGCGCCATTAAGGGGATGATGCCTACCATTGCCGTATATCAAATTAAATGCGTAAGATCCATAATCTGGCAATACGCCTGTTGCTATAAATTTTCCTTCCATTTTCAATGCCTCATCAGCCTTTTAGTATAATGTATCCCTTTCTTAGGCAGCCCTTTGGTATAAAGGTAAGTTTCTCTCACTGTTTTCTTTACCTGGTTTTGTATATGCTGCTTTATCATCTTTATTGTCTCTATGCCCAGCAAAAATACGCCTATCAGTGTGATAATCCAGCTCAAAGCCCACAATGAAAGCCCTGTGTATCTGGAAACGGGCTCGTAAAACCTGACTAGAAAAAGCCCTTTTCCGAATGTTCCTACAACAAAACTTATTATCAATAGAAGGCAGCCTATAAGGAACCTTGCCTCTTTCCACCAGATTATCTTTTTCTCTTCCGGCATTGGTTTATCTGCTGCCATTTTAGCCATAATATCAAATTTAAAATAAAGTTTTTATTTTTTGTCTTGTCGCTTTAATGAAATCTTCATCTAAATTGAATTAACTTAGTATTTTGACTTTATTGCCTATGACCTTTATCTTTCCCTTCCCAAACAAATCAATTGCCTTTAATAAAACTTCCTGTTCTGCCTTCTGGACCTTCTCCTTCAATGTATCGGCTGTTTCGCCTTTCTCGATTTTGACTTCTTTCTGCATTATTATAGTGCCTGTGTCTGCCCCTTCATCTACAAAATGAAGGGTGCAGCCCGTAACTTTTTCGCCTGCGTCCAATACAGCCTGATGCACATTCTTGTCCATACCTCCGGCAAATTTAGGCAGCAGGCTTGGGTGGATGTTTATTATTTTCCATTTGTATTTGTTGACAAACCATGGGCTTAGGTATTTCATGTAGCCTATCAGGAGTATTAAATCAGCTTTGCTTTCATCCAGAACTTTTGATATTTCCCTGTCATAATCTTCTCTTGATTTTCCTTTTGGCTCAATAAAGACAGCTTTTATATTGTGCTTTTTTGCCCTTTCCAGTGCGTATGAATCTGCTTTGTTGCTTATAACGACAGAAATCCTTGCATTAAGCGCTTTACGCTCAATGGCGCCTATAATCGCCTGCATGTCGGTTGCTTTGGTTGATGAAAGAACGGCAAGCTTTAACATGCATGGTCACACTCAAAGCTAAGGGGTTTTGTTTATAAAGGTTTCCTGCCAATTTTATAAAAATATTATTATCATAAAGTAATAACAAATAAAAAGATTTAAAAATACTCTCATTTTGATTGCATATAATACAATGGTTAATCAACAACCTACAATAGAGAATTTTATAGATGCAATAATATACTTGCATCGGGGAGCGCCTTATTCAAAAGTGCTGGCTTCATTTGGGATCAGTCCGGGCCAGTTGTGCCATAAGGTAATAAGGACTATGGACGAGTTGATAGCCCATGCATCGCCTGAGGACAGAGAGATTCTCATCTTGATAAGTTCTGATGAGCAAGCCAGAAATGCAGTTTTTAGAATGGAGCCTGAATTTATAGATCAGCAGTATGGTAGGGTTGCATCAGGAGCGCAGAAGAGATTTTATGGAGGCACTCTCACCAATGAGGATAATAAGATAGATTTGGCTTATTCCGCATTGACAAAAGCCCGTCCAGAGCTAAAATCAACAGACAGGGAGGCAGTAATTAGAGGCGTGCGCAGCCTGCCCTACAATCTGCGGGATTATCTTTATCACGACCTTAGGCTTGGCGGCTTGATGATAAATAGATTTGGGCCTGGAGAAAAAGGCTCGCCTCTGCCGGTTCTCGAATTATATGACAGAGGGTATCAGCAAATGTCAAGAGATGCAAGCATATTTGATTTGGCGCAGGCGCTTCACCAGCATAAATGGGGGCCGAAATTCAGGGCGCCCAGCTTTTATTGGCAGGATATTTCAAGAAGGCGACATGTAGTCCATCATACATTAACAGAAGAAAATCCTGTCCTGGCATCGCCTGACAGAGAGGAGGTTGTGAGAGAAATCGAAAGACTGCCGGGCAGCCTCACTCAGTATTTTCACAGATTAGAATTGGGGGGCTTGATGGTCAATGCATACCCAAAAGACGGGCAGAATGATTCGGCCAGAGCAGTCTTAACAGATTATGATGAAGTGCGCCAGCAATTGACCGGTGACACAAGCCTTCTCAGCAGATCAAAGGATCCTTTTCTTGAATTTGACAGCAGAAACCGCCTGATAAGGCATGGGAGATAGTTTAAGATGCCAGCGCAGCAATCTTCTGAAGCATATTAACATCATTACCATCTTGAAAGTTATTGCCGTCTAGATCGCAAATTTTTCCAGACGGGCATGCGCTTGCGGCCAATGCAAAGTCAGATTCGTCCAGCCTGTTGTCCCTGTTGATGTCATTTGCTGCTATTACAGAAGCGCTGTTAAAATAATTTGCATTTGTGGTATCCGGATATTTTGGATATAATTTATTGCATTCCGCCAAAATATCCTGCATTACTTTGACATCATCTATGCCTTGAATGCTGTTTGGAATCCTTCCTGCGCAGAACGTTCCTCTTGGGCAGTTTCTGCCTTTTGGCTTTACATCGGTTTCCGAGAATCTAACTTCGTCTCTCAACTGAATAATGCCTGAAGTAATTTCACCCTCCTTGAAATTCTGCCCATCTTCATAAACATCCTCATTTGTCACCATTCCATCCGGAGCAGTGGTGCTTGAAGGAGTTGATTTGCCGATAAAGTCGTATAATGTGTTAAAGCACCTCTGCTTTAGGTAAATTATATCTTTTTTTGATTGGGTTACTCCTGAGCCTCCTGTTGCAGTATTTCTCAGCAGATTAATGTCATTTTGGTCAAGCCTGCCGTTTGAGTCGTAATCCACTTTTGAAATTCCCCCGCATTTGGCTGCAACAGGCAATAAGGAAATAACATCATTAATATCAACTAAATCGTCCTGATTTAGGTCGCATTTTTCCTTAGTGCATGAAGCAGTTATGAGGTTCAATAGCATTGAGGCATCAATTATATCTATGCTTTGATCATTATTAAAGTCATAGGCTGCTTCCAAGCAATTTAATGCTGAGCCTTTGCATTGCTTTGCGAAATTCTCAAATTCCAGCTGCTCCCTGCCAAGAAGGGTTTTTCCTGAGCAGTACAAGCCTTGAGGGCACAGCCTGTATCGAGTGCCTTCTGTCTGGCTGTCAAAACTGTATTTCCATGAAGACTCTGGCTGCTCACCGCTTGCGCTTCTTTCGCCTCCCTGGACCTGGCCGTTTCCATCCTGATCTCCCGAATCCAAATTGCTTATAATGCCGTCCTTATTGAAGTCAAATCTCGAATCGCGGCACGCAATATATGTTGCTCTTGACGGAAGCTTCAATGATTGGTATATCACTACAGGCCTTGCTGCTGCGATAATGCTAGGCTGCCCAAGTGCCAGGTTTATGTCGGAAGCTATACTTAGCCATCTGTCGCCATCAACATTCTGAATTCCGCCGCCATCGAAATCGCACGCTTTTCCTGCCATGCACTTTCCTTCAACAGCAGCCAGATCGGCTTCATCAAGATTTCCGTCCCTATTTACATCATTTGCTGCAAGAATGTCCTGCCTTTTGAAATATGAGACGGCAGATTCGTAGGTTAAAGGAGAGAAAGGCGCGTTTTGATAGAGCTTGCGGCAGTCCTCGAAGTATTGGCTCATTGAGTTGAACTCGTCTCTTGTTGGGATTCTTCCTGCGCAGAATGTGCCGGAGTAGCATTTTCTTTTGGTATTTTCAATATCCTGCAGTGTTATTCTTCCTTTATCTAAGTCTTCCTGCCAATCTTTTCTCGTTTTTTTGCTTGCGTCAATATTCTCATTATTGACAACAATGCCTTCAAATGTGTTTAAGTCATAGGAGTCTAATATCTTGTTTGCTCCGCTGAAGTCATACAATGGGCTGAAGCAGATTAGCTTAAGGGTCAGCTTATTTCTTATGTCTTCTTTTTTGGCAGGTTCAACGGCAAATGAATAGATGCTCGTTAATATATTTAAATCGGCAGCGTCCAGCTTTCCATCGGAATTATAGTCTATCTTTGAGATTCCGCCGCAGCCGCTTATCAGGGATAAGAATGTTTTAATGTCATTCAAATCAGTGCTCCCGTCTTTGTTAATGTCGCACACTTTTCCAGCGGGGCATGCCTTTATGCCATTTATAACATCAATTATCTCAGCAGCATCAAGCACATTGACGCCTTCTTTTCCGTTTAAATCGTAATCTGGATTTGAGCATACTTCTGTTGCAGGCTTCTGGGCAGTTGATTTTAATAAATCATTGCATTGCTTGGCAAATCTTTCAAATGCAACTCTTTCTTCTCCAGATAACGAAATTCCACTGCAATATAGTCCAGCTGGGCAGTTTAAATGACCTCTACCTCTCCCTTTATCCTGAGCCCACCATCCACCATCTTTGCTGAAGCGCCATGAAGAAGGTGTTTGCTTATATTCAATCTCATATTTCTCCCCATCCTGTATTACATTGTCGCTGTTTAAATCGCCAGTATCAACTAGATTTACAACACCATCTTTGTTGAAGTCGTATCTTGCATCTTTGCAGACTGCCAATGTTGCTGCTGGAATTAATGAGACGTCAGGAGCGCATGATGCGCCGTCTTTGTGGTATCCTTTCTTGCATGACCAGAAGCAATTGGATGGATTTTCAACGTTTTCCTGGTAGGTCCAATATAATAAGTTAGAAAGGTCTGTGTATTGGGATAAGCCTTTATTGGCGCCTTCTGTTGATGATGGAGATGCGCCTTGGCAGGTTTTGGCTGGAAGAATAAACTCAATTTCCACTTCCTTTTTATCTGTTCCAAATCTGGATGTGCATGTTAATTCAACTTTAAATTTATTCTCCCTTCTTCCAGTAAGAGTTCCAAAAATAGGACCATAATTTTCTTTATTGGTAGGGACATCCTCAACTAAGCTGGTAGAATAGGAAGAGCCAAGATATACTATCCTACAAGAATCTGCATTGATTGTGGACCATGATGCCATGGCTGTATCTCCCCGTTCAATCTTGGCTGGTGTGATGGTAAAAGTTTTTATTTGAGGTGCTGCAGTAGAAAGAGCAGTTAAAATTTCACATTTGCCTGTTAAAATTCCTTTTTTCTTAATCCCCGAACATGGATCTCCGCATTTAGAATTGCTGAATGAATAGGTAAGGTATTTTAATTCTTTATCTTCGCCATCTCCATCACCAAATATTTCATTTCTCGTAAGAGGGCATAATTGGAATCTTGGGTCATTAGGGCAGAAATATTTCGCTTGGGATAGGATAATTTTGCTGTTTTTAGGGCAGGATAAAATGGCTTTGTCATTTTCTACTGCCTCATCATTTACTTCATAAGACACTGAAGGCAGCGGCGCACTTAAATCGCCACACTTAGCAGTCAACCTTCCTTTTTTCGTCTCATAACATGATGAGGGGCTTTGGCAGTTATAAAAGTCAAACGAGTAAAGGGCAAAAGAATATCCAATACCTCCTCTACCTTTGGAACCACTACTGATGGGACACATATTAAATTTAGCAGGGTCATTTGAGCAGAAGAATTTTGCTTCCAAAGCAGTAATTTGCTTATTTTCTGGGCATTTTACTACAGCCACTTGATTCTGTAAAACTTCACTTGATTGTTCTGATGCTCCTTGTGATGGAGGCTGCGTTACTGCCAGCGTAACTACAACTGCTTCGCCAGTATAGGCTGAATTGCCTGCAGAATTAAAAGCCCTAACCCTAAATGTATAAACTGTTGAAGGGCTTAAACCTTTTATATTAGTTTTTGTATTGTCCTTGCCTACTTTACTGCCAACCCATTTAACATCAGCCGAAGATGCTGTAACCAAAGCCTGCTCTATCTCAAAACCATCCTCATTGTTGGAATTGTCTTTCCATTCCAATTCAACTTCATTTGGAGAAATTGATTTAGCTTTTAGCTCTGATGGTGGTGATGGAATTTGTGCTGGTGCAGGGGTTTTTGGCACAACTTCAATCCTAACCTCCCCTTTTGCAACAACATTTGATTTTGAATCAGTGCAGCTAATAGTGTAAGTTGTTGTACTCTGTAGAAATAATAACCTATTGTCTAGTGGATTTACTGGCTCAGGCGCACTGCCATCTTTATACAGATTGCACTTATGCTCTGGAAGAAGATTTGTTATTATCCATATTAATTGTACAGACTGCCCAGTTTCAATCTTAGGCGAGCCAGCAGTTAGTACTACTTTAGGAGGCGCTGCCGGCTCTTCCAGGCATTTTGGATTAAAGAATACTAATCCCAAGTAATCAAACGAGTTTATTGCTCCATTTTTATCAATATCAAAAATCTTGCCTGAAAATTCTGATGTCTTTCTAGTGCCTTTTATAACTCCATCAAATATCCTGAAATCCCCAAAATCAAATTTACCATTGTTATTATAGTCATAAAGATTGCAGTTTGAAGGGATATTGGGCTGGCTCTCTGGGCATTCAACATCTCTGCCGTCATTGCTGCATTTATATTTAGTCCATTCAGGCTTCCAATCTAATGCTCCTGTCTTGCAGAAGGTTTCAGTGCCGCATTCGGCGTTTATAGTAGTGGGTTGTGAACCGCATTTTGCTGTCAATCTGCCTCTTTTGGCTTCGCTAGGGCAAGGATCATCACATATAGAATTATCAAAAAAGTATCTTGCATATTCCGCTTTTATTCGTTCACTTATAAAGCCTATCCACTCTTTTTTTGGTGGACATAAAACGGACTTTTGAGGATTATTCAAACAGAAATATTTAGCCTCGATATTAGTCATCTTTCTATCTGGAGGACATATTATTGATGCTATGCCCCTATCACCAACTTCATCACTGACTTCTGGCTTATCCAAAGGAGCTGTTCCAACAGCACATTTAGCTATTAATTTGCCAGTTTTTGGATTATCTCTGCAAGGGTCTCCGCATGCACTACTATCAAAATAATAAGCGGCATAAGAATATCCAATTCCCCCGTTCCCAATAGAAGTCTTTAGAGGGCAAATTTGAAATTTTGTTGGGTCATTTGAACATGAATATTTGGCATCTAATTCTTTTATTGTTTGACCCTGAGGACATTGTAAAAAAGCATATTGGCCTTCCACTTTAGTGGGCTCGCTTATAATTTCAGTAACTTCCTCCCCTTTCGCCACAACCTCAAACTCAAAAGGCTTTTCAACTTTTAAATTGTCAAAATTGGCTGTGCATATGCCTTTATATTTGCCAGTGGGAGCAAACGGTTTCTCATTTCTTAGCGCTCTCTCTTCCCCGCTTTCTATGTTTATAGTGGAGAATACTAACAACTGCGCCCCACTCCACTCAGCAGGCTCTGTTATCTTGCAGTCTCCGCTAACTATTTTCTTTTCGCTGTATTCATTCTTAAGTTTAATAGAGAATGTAAAAGTTTCTCCGTCAATTGGATTTTTTGGAGTTGTAGAAATATCTGTTATGGAGAGTTTTGGTTGAGAGGGCTGTGTGCTTTTCGGCGCGCAGGTTATGGATTTAAAGTAAGTGTTACAATCGGAACATAACCTTCCGCTGGGCATGTTAACAGTGCCTCCTTTCTCCTTTGCGCCATCTTTAATATCATACGCAGTAGCTAAAACATTAGCGCCGTACTCCCTTTTACAATATTCATCGGCAGCTTCTTGTTTTCTATTGCAGTCAGTGGAACCCGGTAGTGGGGTGTAGTGGATATCATAACAAGCCTCAATTAGTTTTCCTTCTACTTTAGGCTCTTCTATTAGAGTTTCTTTTGTAAGGATTTTATCGCTTTTTGAGTTTGAGCACCAATATGCGCACTTGCCTTGATCATTTGATCTTGCTTTATAGCAAGGAGTATTAAAGTTAATTCCGCCTACGGCACCCAAAGGACCTGCACCTTTACCTTTTATGCAAGGCTGATCGCTCCATTGATTGTTATAAACACATCTCATTCCCTTAGCTGCGCATAAATCAATGCATGATTCTCCAATATTTCTGTCAAAGCATTGCTCATCGGTTGTAGGCGGCTGAGCTGCAGCAGCTTTAACATAAACCGGTCCGCTTCTCTCTTCAGAAACGGCATTCTTGTCGTCAACGATTCTGCAGTATATTGTTTTTTGGCCTGCATCATTAAAAGTTGCAGTGCATGAAGGATCCTTATCAACAAAATTGGCGCTTTCACATAAGTCTTTTGCTCCAGATGAAAGTCCGCATTGGAGCTTTACCTTGTTTGCCTGGGAAGAAGCTGTTGCAGATATCACTGCTTGTTTTCCTTGCTCAAAGGTGGGAATGAAAATGTCGCCTAATCTTGGTCGTTCCAGGGCCAAAGTAGTTCCACTAACAACATTTGAATACTCAGAATAGCCTGCTGAGTTATAACTACTAATTCTATAGCGATATGTTGTAGATGGTTTTAAATTTTTATCAAAATAGCGAAATTTTGCCTCTCCAGCATAAGTCCACCTTTCAGCATTACCATCAAGTATTACTTCCCAAGGACCATTAGAAAGCGTTGTTCGTTCAATTTTGTATTTTTCTGCGCCGCTGGAAGGTGTCCAGATAAGATCAATTTGGCTTTCCGTAACCGCGGTTATTTTAAAATCTGCAGGTTTTGTTGGTGGCTGAATTGGTCTTCCATTAAAAATTTCACCCCTATCATTTAATACCCATAAGGATTTGCCTTTTCCATCGTCAAATACAACTGTTTTGCGCAAATAAGATTGCAAACCATTGGTATTCTCAGAGTTCCACCCATTTCCATCAAAAGAATCAACAAAAGGTTGGGCCTGAGCCGATGAACTTACCAGCCATATTTTTTCGCCTTCACCATTGTTATATACTACCGCAGTACCATCATAGGAATGAAAATCTAACTTATGTGTATACCAATTTATCCCATTAGGAGATGAATATGCCTCATAATTTCCTTCATTAATTTTATTGCCCCCTATTGCCCAAATTTTATCCTTATAGACAACAGAAGCATGCTCATATATTTTATCAGGCAAATCAGACTTTTTTCTCCATTCATTGCCATCAAAAGAATAAACCTGTGAATAACCAAATCCTCCAATTACCCATATTTTTTCTTTGTTGTCTTGTGGGTCATTGAAAACAATCGCCTTATGCGATTCAATGCCATATATTGAAGGATAATCTTTTTCTTTATTCCATGAAATGCCATCAGGAGACGAGTAAACTGTTGAAACTCTGTCTAAATATTCATTTTTTGGGGTTTTGCCCCCTATAAGCCAAATTTTGTTTTTATAAACTACAACCCTATTATTGTAAAGACCAAGTGGATAAGCGTCAAGATAAAATTCTCCTATTTTATTCCATTCTATTCCATTAGATGAAGAATAAACAACACCAGAAAACTTATATTTACTTTCACCCTGTCCTGCAATAACATACAGTTTATCTTTAAATACAAATAAATCAAAAAAATCGATTGAAGCAGGCAAAGTTGATACTTTTGTCCAATATATAGGTTTTTTAGTGCCTGTTGGTTGCATTGTGCTAGGCTTTATAATGTTAGCAGCACACCCCGCAAATGCCCCTGATCCCAAACATTTCCATGTCCATCCTGCACTTGTTGGAGAAATAGAAGAGGAAGTTCCTGCGCTGCATAAACCCTTTGGATCTGCATCTGCAGGCAGGTCATAAAGATTTTGATTATCAAAATAGCCGCATTTGCCATCTATTTCTTCAACCAATGCCTGACCTGTTCCAATTTTCTTTTTAGCAGGCACTTTCTTCCCAAAATTCTCAGTAAAGACATTTATATCGTTAGAATCAACCTTCCCATCACCATTCAAGTCAGCAGTCAATTTCTTTGCCCTGTAGTCATCTGTGAACAATAAGAAATCAACATTGTCTATTACTCCGTCCCCATTAAAATCCGCCCTTGGCTCTTTTGCATAATCGGCAGGGGCTGTTGGCTTTGTTGACGGCGCTGTCTTCTTGACGCAGCACACCGTCCCAGAACTGCACCCATAATCTGCCTCTGTTTCTGCGCTGCCGCACTCGCTCCTGCAAATTCCGCCGTTCCCGCTGCATTCTGTAGCCTCTTCAACCTCGACAACAAGGGAAATGCCGCTGAACTGCTTTAAGTTTGCCCTGCTCTCATCAATTCCCTTAATCAGCAATCCGTAATTTGAAGAAGGATCATCAACCCAGCTTTGCACAGCATCCGCCAATCCTATTATCTTGTAAGCCTTATCCTCTGCTACTGCAGCAGTGCCTATGGGAGATTCATCATATCTCGGAGCAGTGTTCCATGACGGCTTTTCCCACCTGCTTGAGACTCTGAAAGCGCCTATCTGGTAAAGCCCGGGAGTGACAAGGCTTATTGTCGTTTTTGCGTTTAGCTCAAGATAGGCGTTTACGACATGGCCTTTGACATCCTTAACATCAAACCAAAGTAGGCTTCTTACTGCCTTATCTCCCTTGTCGCTGCTGAATTTTCCTGCATAGAAGAAAGGGAGGGCTTGGGATTCCGCAGCCGGGGAATACTCGTTTAAAATAACAAATCTTGAAGGAGCCATAGGGGGCTCTGCATAGGCAGAAGCGGCAAATAACAATGCCAGTGCAATTATTGGTATTATAGATTTTTTAAGCATTTCTTAACAGGGCTTTGTCTCCTTTTCCTTCTAGTTTTATTGAAAATTGATTATTCTGCATCTTGTAGCAGACTAATGGGCAATCGCCAACATCAAGATTTCCGACATCTCCGCTTCCAATAAGGGTGCTTCCTACAAAAAACACATTTTTTTCTGGCTCTTCCTTGCTGAAAGTACTTGCAATCGGATTCGGGCTGGGGCATGCTCCGGTTAATCCCGGCACAGAAAGGTCAGCAAAACAAACCTCGCTTATTCCCTCGGGCGCCCTGTAAGAAAACTCCCTGACAGAGCCGTAATCCGAGCTTATCTGCTTCACATCCCTCTTAAGCTCCTCCTGAAGCTTCACGTATGTAATCTGCCCTTCTGTCTCTCTCAATCTGTCAATTGAATTGTAGCCGAAAACCAGAACAAGAAGAAAGATTATCGAGCCTATTATGTAAACAGGCGCTATATCCATCTGTCCCCTTTTCATATACAAAATCTTTAATTTGCTATTTAAATACTTTGCTATGAAATTTCCAGCTGTGTCTTTTCCTGAAATAATTTCCCCTTTCAAATAATTTTCGATTTTCACCATC
>CAYVTQ010000026.1:0-19863 GCA_964454865.1 uncultured Methanosarcinales archaeon | reverse complement strand
ATGTCCCGTATGGAGCATCCCCTTCAACTCTGTTTAAGTGCTTGATAAATGGGCTTGACTTCAAGGCTGCCAACCCATTTTTTGGATGAAGCCTCATTTCCGTAAAAAATATATACCACCTATGCTCTAAAAGCATTAAAAAGCGGGTGAAAATGAACGAGGAAGAGCATAAGGCATACCATAGGAGGCTCTTGTATGTAGCCATCCTTATGCTGATTTTGTTTTTTGGAAGCGCGACATTCTACCATAGGGTTGAAAAATGGAGATATATTGATGCAATGTACTTTTCAGCTGCCACTATGACGACGGTAGGCTATGGAGACATCACGCCAAAGACAGATGGGGGCAAGCTATTCACAATATTTTTTGTGTTTATGGGCGTTGGCATTGCCTTGTATGGATTGACCCTCATGGCAACCCATTTTGTTGAGATAAGGGAGGAGTTCTGGCTCCAGAGGCTTGGCAAGATCAGAATAAGGCACCATACGCACACTTTGTGGGACAAATTGAAGGGCGCCTTCAGCTACAATCCCAGGAAACTGGCTCATGAGAGTGAAGAAGCTGTAGTGATACCCCCCAAAAAAAGAAAAAGAAGGGGCTAATTCTGGCGAGTTTGGTGCGAAATTCTCCTATTCAGTCGGGCTGCCATCGGCTCGCATGTTTATGTGTTACTTGATAGCCAGAATTCCCATTGCAATTTCCTTCTGGCTTTACGTAAAAAGTAAAGATGCTCGCAATAATGATGGCAACCTTCAATTTCGCACCAACCCCAATTCTGGCAATAATCTTTTAAAAGCACACAGGAGGCTAAAAAATGGAGTATATAACAGCGGCTTATGAAGATGCGGAAGATGATGATGAATGGGGCTTTTAGGGCAATAGTTTTTTATTTTAAAGTTTATTTTTGCTGATTCTCGGGCTTTTTACAAAAATGGACACTCCAATTATAACTCTGAAAGAGAGCAGCAGGATTCTGAAGGCTGGAGAAGGCGCCATGGATGTTTCTGTGGATTTAGGCATCACTTCAGGCAAAATCCTGATTGAGGAAGGGTTTGCTCATTTAAACAGCCAAAAGATTCCCCTATCTGAATTCAAAAAAATCAAGGAAAAGGCATGCTATATAATTGAGGAAAATAAAATCAAAAAAGTTGCTGTTTTCTCCGGCAAAACAAACCTGCATTACAAGCTGCTTCCCACAAAAGACTGGCCGACAATAACTTTATCTTCGACACCGATGCACAGGTTCACCTTTGTTTCTCCAAAAGAGGACACGCAATCAAAAATAAGGGAGATAAGCCCTGCAAAAGGCAGAGTGCTGGACACCTGCTGCGGCCTTGGCTATACATCAATAATGGCCTCAAAAAGCGCGGATGAAGTATACACATTTGAAAAGGATGACAATGTGCTTTTGCTGGCGAGCTTCAATCCCTATTCAAAAGAGCTTTTTAACAGCAAAAAAATAAAGATTTTTGAGAAAAATGTCGCGGAGGAAATCGGCAATTTCAGGAATGAATTTTTTGAGAGGATAATGCATGATCCTCCCACTTTCAAGTATGCGCCTGAGCTTTATTCAAAAAGCTTCCATGCTGAGCTTTACAGGGTTTTAAGGAAGGGAGGGATTCTTTACCATTATTGCCCTTCCCCCCACATTACAAAAGGCAGGATGCTTTATCCGAGGATTGTGAGGCAGCTTAAGGAGTGCGGCTTTGAAAAAGCTGAATACCATGAGAAGTCTTCCGGCATCAGGGCTGTGAAATTATAGATTTTGCTGGCGACCTATAACTTTTTAATGCAACTAGTTTTCACAAACTTTAAATAAACCTAAAATTCATTCCTTTTATGGCAAACAATGACCTTTTGGGGGAGATAAGCTCAAGCCTTCTGAAGCAGTTCAGGAATGAATTTCTGCAGGTAATCAAGATTTCCTATAATCTGGAAGAGTCTTATTCAAAAGGGCAATACAATATCTCAAAAGACATCAAAAAATTTGAGGGAATAATAGCACAATTCAATAAAAAGTACAGGGATTTGCGGCTGAAGCTTGCGAAAAGCGCAGATGCGCTGCATCTGAAGGCATTTGCGAATGAAAAGAGCATCAAGGAGTTTTTCGCAAACTCCGCCTCTAAGATATCTGGATTGAAGTCGATAGGATTGACGGGCTTCAACCAGGCTGATGCCGCTGACGCTGAAAGGTTTGCCTCGCTGCTTGAGAGCATGAAAGATGCGGTCTTTGTGGGCTACAGCGATGCCGCTTCAGGCACGAGCACGCTGGCAGCCATATTCGACAGGAAAGAGAAGATGGCTGAAATTCTTTACAAGGCTGACGACCTTTCAAGCCAGAACTCTGCTGACTTCAGGATCTGCGCCTACTATGCCTTAAGGAAAAAGCCTGATTCAAGGATTAAGATCGAAGCCGAGCTTTCAACTTTTGGCTTTGTCGAAGTTGTGAAGGAAGACAAGGCGCATGAATATTATGACAGGTTTAACCCAAGGTTTCCGGAGTGAATGGCTTATTAATCAGAGAATTTTGTCAATTAGGCTTAGGTTGCCGCCTTTCCAATGCCCTTCTGACTTCTCTTTTTAATTCTGTAGAATCTCCTGACTTAACAACATATGAATCAGCAGACCATGCCCTAAAATCATCTTTGTAGCTCGAATAGGCTGAATTAAGAATTACTGGCATTCGGTTTCTTGTAATTTTGAATATTTGGCTCATTGCTTCAAGACCATCCATGCCTGGCATTTTAATATCCATTACTACTAAGTCAATCCCCCTTTCTTGCACTCTTTTAATAGCATCTGGGCCATTTTGAGCAGTTACTACTTCATATTTTTCTTCTTCCAATTCCTGCCTAGCCAATTCCAAATAATTTGCATCGTCATCTACACAAAGTATTCTTGCCATTATGAAGTGGAAAATCATTGTTATTTAAAAAGATATTTATCCAGCTTTGATTTTCGGCATCCTTCAAATCTTCGATTTTCGGGACACGCTCCGCCCTGCAAACCCATGCCATTAAATTTTATTGAAATCAATTCGAGGCGGAATTTTAATGGCAGTAAAAATTCCGCCGAGTGATTCTTTGTTGCGAAGCAACGGAATGAATTATAATTTGCCAATGAAAAATTTATTATATTAGCACTGTTTAACTGATTTAATGAAAATCATCCATCTGGGGGTGGGAGAAGCCTTTGACGAGACTCTGCCTAACAATTCCCATTTAATTCTATCAAAAACAAGCCTTCTGCTGGACTGCGGCTACTCTGTCCCGCCTCAGCTGTGGAAATACAATCCGGAGCAGTCTTTTCTTGATGCAGTTTACATAAGCCACGCCCATGCAGACCACTATTTCGGCATCCCTGCGCTGCTGGCGAGAATGTGGGAGGAAAAGAGGAAAAAGCCTTTGGCAATAATCTGCTCAAGGGAATTGAAATTATTGATAAAAGAATTATTGGAATACGCCTATAATGGTCTTGCAGACAAGTTTGAATTTAAGCTGGATTTCATTGAGGCGGCAGAAGGCAAGACAATAGGGTTTAATGAATTCAAGCTGTCATTTGCGCCTACAATACATTCCGCCAATAATCTTGCAATAAGAATCAGCCATAAAACAGTTAATGTTTGCTACAGCGGCGACGGGCAGTTTACAGAATCAGCGGAAAAGCTGTACAATGGCGCTGATATAGTGATTCATGAGGCTTACACTTTCGATGAAAAGCTGCCGATTCATGCCTCCATTACTGATTTGATAGAGATGGCCAAAAGGAATGATGTAAAATGCCTTGCCTTGACGCATATTAGGAGAGACATAAGGAAGAACCAAATGGGTTTGATTAAGGAAAGGATTTCTGGAGAGAAGGTTAAGGTTATTGTGCCAGAGGTTCTGGACATCATTGAAGAGTGATAACAAAATTTATAAGCAGTAAATGATTGCCGTTTCACGCATTAATATGGCAGACTATAAAAAATTTGGATTTAAAAATGGGGAATTAAAGCGAAGACATCCTTCCAAAGAATCGATAAGTCCAACATTAAGAAGAAGATTTGACCAAAAATACTTGCCTCACTTGCATAGTCTATTAGTACAACCTAAAACAGCATATGAAGTAGTTGAACATATTCAAAAATCTATAGGAGAATCTACCCCAGAAACTAGCATTGTTGATGAAAATTATAGGTTTAGGCAAGGAGACCAATCTAAGCCTTTCTTTGTTGTTGAAAGAGACCACAACGCTTTTTGTTATATCTCTCCAGGAGTTCAAGATTACAGATTTGAGCACGGAATAAATATAATAGTTTCTCATGTGGATTCTCCACATCTAAGATTGAGAAGCCAACCCACAAGATTTGAATGGGATCCTATTAAGAAATACTCACATGCAGGACCAGTATTGGAAGTTATAATGCATGGAGGTATAGACACCAATGACTGGGCGGATTTAAATGGATATATAACAGGAAGAATTTATACAATGGGCGTTGAGCATAGAGTGAAAATCCCAGCCAAACTGTCAAGCGCATCATTACACACAGCAGATGGTAAGAGTAGGGATCTTGATTCGTTGCTGTTGCAGCCCGGCGTAGATTCTGTTGCAGAGCTATATAGACTATTCGGCATTGGCTCTGAAAAGGAATTATTTTCTGCGGAGTTGCAATTTTATCCAAATGTGGAGTTTTTTGAATATGGGGATTATATTTCTGCCTATGGTTTTGATGACAGGGCTTGCGTTGGAGCTGTAGTATCTGCAATACTGGAAAGCAAACCAATCCGCCCAACTTTTGTGTTTGGTTTGAATAATGAAGAAATTGGTTCGCCTGGATTAAATTCCGAGATTCATGGCTTTTTCAACTCCATCTTAAGGGAATACTTGTCTTTTAGGCTAAAAGAGGAAAAAATTGTATCATTTGAAGATTTATACTTAAGAAGAATTCTTGGTAATTTTCCTGCATTGGACGCTGATGTAAGCCCTGCAATAACAACTGGAGAAGTGGATTTGGAGCATATCAGCCTTTCAGAAAATGCAAGATTTGGCTTTGGACCTTTTGTATGCCATAATTATACGGGGTGGGACAGCAATGTTGTTCCATCTAGGTTAGTAAGTATGTTATTGGATATACTTGACCGAAAATTGAAAGGTAAATACCAGCCTATTGGCTCTGCTTTTACGAGTCAAGCTACTGAGGATAGCCCCATTGGCACTCTGGCAAAATTCTTTTCCGATAAGGGAATACCAATGATTGAATTAGGGGTGCCAGTAGGAGGATTGCACAGACCAAATGGAGAAGTTATGTACAGATTTGATTATTTGAGATTGATTCAGGCGTACAAAGTTTATATAAATTCAAGCCCTTAATTTAGAAAATTTATCCTTTTTCACATCCCCGCCGGCAGCTTTCCCCCAAACTTCTTCATGAACTTTGAAATATCGCCTTTGTTGCCCTTGAACATCCTGACCATTTTTTTGCTCTGCCTGTACTGCTTCAGAAGCTCCCTCACTTCTCCTGAAGAAACGCCGGAACCTTTTGCTATCCTTTCAATCCTGTTGGCATCAACAATATCAGGATCTTCCAGCTCTTCTTTTGTGAAGCTGTCCATTGCAAACCGCCATTTCTCAAGCTTTCCTTCCTGGACATCCAGCATTTCCTTTGGCAGTTTCAATTGCCCGAATCCCGGAATCATCTCCGCTATTTTGCTTAGTGACCCCATGCTTTTCATGGCATTCATCTGCTCGTAAAGGTCAATAAGATTGAATTCACCTTTAAGGAATCTTTTGCCCAAGTCTTCCGCTTCTTCCTCGGACATCTGCATTGAGTCTTTTGCCTTTTCCAGCAGTGCCTCCAGGTCGCCCATGCCGAGAATCCTTCCGACAAACCCAGGTGGATTGAAAGGCTCAAGATCGTCTGCTTTCTCTCCCACCCCTATGAACTTGATAGGCGCTCCTGAAACAGCGCAGGCGCTTAACGCACCTCCGCCTCTTGCAGTGCCGTCCATCTTTGTGACAATGACTCCCTTGATGCCGCAGCTCTTGTGGAACTGCTCTGCCTGCTTCTGCGCAGCCTGCCCTATGTCTGCTGAGATCACAAGCAGCGATTCATTCGGCTTTATCGTCCTGCTGACATCCTCGATTTCTTCAATCAAACCCCCGGATAAAGCATCCCTTCCTGCAGTATCAATTATCAGGACATCATATTTTTTGTACTCGCTTTCATACAGCTTGTATATTGTAGCGGCATTTTTTATCTCCTTATTAGTATAAACAGGAACATTAATCTGATCGCCTACCTGTTTTATCTGATCCATCGCAGCAGGCCTGTGGATATCAAGGCCAAGCAGCGCAACCTTAAATCCCCTCTTCATGAAGTATTTTGCAAGCTTGCCTGCTGTTGTTGTCTTTCCTGAGCCGAACAATCCGACAAGCATTATTTTGAACGGCTTTTCGGTAATCTCAACCTTGCGCTGCTCTTTCCCGAGAAAGTTGGTAAGCTCCTCATAGACAATATTGACAATATGCTCTTTTTTCGTCAGCCCTTTCGGCGATTCTTCCTTCAGCGCCCTCTGCTTTATCTTTTCTGTCAGGTCAAACACCAGCTTTACGTTGACATCAGACTGCAATAATGCTTTTTGGATGTCTTTTATCAGTTCATTGATTAATTTTTCATCTACAAAAAGTGAGCCTGCTATCTTTGACAGCGTGCTTTTGAGCGAATCTGAGAGTTTTTCAAGTACCATAAATAATACCTATTAAACAAATATTTATAAATGTTTGTTGAACCGAATAGAAACATTTATATATAAATTGTATGCATAATATTATATTGTATACAAGAATGGAATCAACAATATCTGTTAGGCTGAAAAAGCCTATTTTAAAGGATATACTGGAAGTGGAGAAGGAATGGCAGACTGATAGAAGCGAGGCTATAAGAAGGCTTTTAGTGCAGGCTATAAACGACTGGAAAATTAAAAATGCCCTTGAAAACCTTAAGATGCATAAGATTTCCATATCCAAGGCTGCAGCGGACTGCAATATTTCACTTTGGGAAATGATTGAGTTTGTCAGAGAGAAGAGCATTGATTGGACAGGCTATTCCAGAGAAGATCTTGATAAAGACATTAAATTGTTAAAATGATTTCAAATTCCACGCCTTTGATACTTCTATCCAAGATAAACAAACTAGATTTACTGAAAAGGCTTTTTGGCCACATTATAATAACTGATGCTGTAAAAGAGGAAGTTTTAATAGAAGACAAGCCCGGCTATTCCCTTATAAGCCAGGCAATAAAGAGCGGATGGATAAAAATAGAAAACCCCAAAAAAGATGGTGAGCTTGGGCTAGGCAGAGGGGAAAATTCCGCCATAAATCTGGCAAAAGAGAAAAAAGACAAGCTTATAATTGACGATGCTTTTGGAATCAAAGCTGTTAAGGGGCTCAATCTTGAATTTATCAGGACAACTACGGTTGTCTTTATTGCCGTTGAGAAATCCATCATTAATAAAAAAGAGGCAGTTTCAATTATAAATAATCTTATTGAAAATGGGTATTATATCTCTCCAAAATATTATGCTGAGATTTTTGGGAGGCTTAGTTCCTGACAACAACATCCTCAAAAACAGGAGCATAAGGGTACTGAAGGATTGGGGCATGAGATTGGGATAGGCAAAGCTGTAATTGAGAAGTATGAGAGGATTGCGGAAAAGGTTTTAAATCAAGTTTAAGCAACCTCTAAAAATGTTTAATGCCCCTCAAGTAGTCTCTTTGCTTCATTTATTCTTGCTGTATCTGGTTTAATATAAACTCTTGATTCTCTCAAGAGTTCTTGCTCTTTTTCATTTGCCAATTCTATATATCTCTTTAATACAGCATCTAATTGCTCGGATTTTAATCCTAAAAGAATGTTTCCTGATGGCCTCTGTCCTTCCGGAATTTTTCCTAGCACATCAAATAAAGCTTCTATCATCAATTTGTCCCTTTGATAATTTCCTAATAGGAGGGTGATTTTCTTACCATAATCTGTTTGCTCAAAACGTGCTATTGAGTTATAGGTGTGCCAGCCCGCCGCCCCTGCCACTCCTACAATTAGTGCGTATACCATTCCTTTTTTGAGCCCTCTTAACATTCTCTCTTTCCTCATTGCCTTTAATTCCCAAGAAGGTGTTGCATACAAGCCCATTCCTGTAACAAATATCCCTACATTATCCCCTTCTTTGATTTTGACTTGAGGAGCATCCTTAGCCAGAAGCTTATTTATTGTTTTATAGTCAGCTGTAATAAATCCAACAGAAGCGCTGTCTTCCAATCTTAGCTCACTTTTATATTTTCTCCCTAATCTAGCTGATTCATTATTTGCTTTAGTTATGTGACTATCATCTACCTGAATAAATTTATGCCCTTCTGCCTTTGCCTTTTTAAGCTCTTCAAGCAAATCAGTGCCCGGACATGAAAGCTTGTCAGCTTTGGATTTAGGATCAAAATTGTTAATGACATTTTCTATTGTGCCGTTTTCGTAATGCTGAAATACAAAAGTATTGTAGATAGGATTTTCTCCTTCTGGCACAATGCCTATTAATTTTGTATTAATCTCAATGCCTTTGCTCTTAAGATTATTCAATGCTCTGTAAAATGATATAAAGCCTTTTCCTGTTCCTACTGGTATTGCTAAATAATCAAGATACTTGCCATTTGTTTTCTGCAGCAAAATTTCTTCCGCCTGCCTCATATATTCATTAGGTATAAAGTGAGTAGCGTCAACAACGCCTTTTACTTTAAAATTTGTATCCTGCTCATGCTCAATTGCTTTTCTTGCAATCGACACTCTATCTTCCACAGTAAGCCATTTTTTCAACATTTCATCACAGACATAAGGTATGGAATATTTTGCATTGGAATCAGGAAAATAAGCTGTTAAGCCCTGCTCCATTTCCGAATTGCCTGGACATATTATGTGGACTACTTTAACCCTTTCTTCAAGCGGTTTGTCAATATTGTATTGCAAGCCTTCTTTCATTAAAGCTGCTGCATTGTTGCCCGAGGATATATTCACAATGACATTAGCGCCCTGGCTTACAGCAGACTCTATTGTTTCAAGCGCACCTACATCCTTTATAGTGCTATAATTATCATCGTTGCTATGACCATTAAATCTAAACACATGATAGCTTATTCCTTTTTTCTCAAAATCGAATATTTTTTGCATTTTTATTATTATTTAGTGGTAATACTAAATATTTTTAGATATATAAAATTAACTACTTAATATTTTAATTTTAAAGAAATTTTAGTATAAGAATCAGTTATTATTAGAAAATATCCTTAAATACCCCTATAACAAAAACCCTTGTATAAGCCAGAATTACGAAATATTTAAAAGATAGCAAAAGAGCTGTATGAAAAAGCAGGAGGCGCTTAAAAATGGAAAAAGTGGTCAGAGTTAACACAACATTATACCCTAAATCCAAAGCAAAAGTAATGCAATCTTTGAGGGAACAAAAATTAACTGTCAGGGAAGCTGCTGAGCTTTTGGATGTAGAGTATTGGGAAATGCAGCAAATATAGTGAGTTTTGAAATAATATAAAAAATTATCTACATATGTCTTCGCTATACCCTTTTTTAATCATTATATCGAGTATCGGTTTCAATATATAGTGCATTCTTTTTATATTTTCAATTTCAGAATTAAGTAATTCATATCCACTAATCCTTTTCTCTTTTTTAAAGGCAGTATTGATGGATTCTCCTTTTATAATACTTAATTGTTTCCACACTTCAACAACGGAACCATATCCTAATCCAGTACAAGTTTTATTTATATCATTAAATAGTTGTTTTTGATTTTCTTCATAAGCTATACTCTCTTTGAGAGAACAAATTCTTTCATTTTTTATTTCAGGCTCAATATTGCGGGAATTTTCAAACATGTTTAAATAATGTTTATAGACCTCCTTCATTGTCATTCCTTCTTTTAGTTCAATCTTTCCACTGTATTCATTACCTAATTCTTCACGAGCTACTCCATCCAAACTATTTATAGATATTCCATTTTTTTCTATAAGAGTATCAAAATCCATAATTGCAGCAGAATCTCTAATCCTTGTCCAGAAGTTGTTATATGTAGGAAATTGTCTCTCAGCATAATCTATTGCTATGAACAAAAGTGCTGCCACCTTAGGATCTTCCGGTGATTCATAATACTTATCAAAACAAGAAAGAGACATAGGCATCCGTAAATATGATACACTTTCTTTGATACATTTTTCTAAAAGCTTTCTATCAATATCTATTGGTCTAGATAAGTCATCTTTGGGTATTGTCTGAATCTTATTTTCTAGGTCATTCATTTTTAAGTGCCTCGCTTACACCTTTGCTGTTTCTTACAATGTCTTCACTGTTTTTATTACTAATTTTATTACTAGTAAATAGTATCATATTATCCATGATGGCAGTTATATAAAAATATATTCATTATTATTTTTAACAAAACCAATAAATTTATATATAAATTAGTTATAATTAAAAATATGACATACAATATAGACTTATATGATAAGAAACTCCTATATGAATTAGATAAGGATTCATCAGTAGAACTATCAGAACTCTCAAAAAAGCTGAGGCGCTCAAAGCAGTTTATTTTGTACAGGATGAAAAAGCTGGAGGAATCCAAAATAATTACAGGCTACAATGCCATTATTGACATGTCAAAGCTTGGCTATTTTACATTCAGAGTTTATTTCAAATTCCAGCAGACTACAATTGAGGAGGGAAGCAAGTTCGTGGAGTATGTAAAAGAAAATTTTTCTCAAGTATGGACAATAACTTCCATGAGCGGGAAATGGGATTATGCCTTATTTCTTGGAGTTAAAGCAATCTCAGAATTTCATAATATATGGGACGGCATAATGCTGGAGTACAAGCCAAAAATCAAAAGCTATAATGTTGCTGTCTATGCCCCTGTCTATAATTTCAACAGAACATTTTTTCTTGATACCTCATATGAAATTATTGAAAGGACTTACGGCGCAGGCGAAAAGGAGGAAATCGATGAATTAGACTGGAAGATAATAGAAATTTACGCAAATGATGTGAGGCAGTCCTCTATTGAAATTGCAAAAAAGCTTGATGTAACGGCAGATACAATAAGAGCAAGAATAAAAAAGCTGGAAAATAAAAAAATTATTACAAGCTACAAAATCGGCCTGAACCTTGAGCCATTGGGTTTTGTTTCTTATAGGGTGGATTTACAGCTGTTATCCACTAAAAAAAACAAGGAATTGTTTGAATTTTGCAGGCAGCATAAGAATATCTACCAGATAAACAAGTCAATTGGCGGCGCTGATTTCGAGATTGAGATTATTGTAAAGGATTTAAGTAATTTATTGCAGATAATTGACGAGATAAAAATAAATTTCAAGGATGTTGTCAATGACGTTGATTATTTTGGGTTTTCCACTTTCCATGTATTGCAGTATATACCTGATTGACTTCTATTCAAATTAGCCATGTTGTAAAGGTGCAGTACAAGGGGTTTCAAACAGCTCTTCACTTAATTTAGTCGGCATATATCCCAAAGCTTCTGCAATTCTTATAATTTCAGGTTCAAATTTAGGAGCGGCGTGACCTGCTGAACCCTTGCGGATTGAGCCCAAAGCGAAATCCGCAGTTGAAAGCAGGTCTATTGATACGCCGCTTAGTAATGTTCTTATTCTAGTAAAAAAAGAAAAAATTGAGCGCGTGATGGTTGCGCTCTGTAAAAACCCACGCTAAACTAGCGTGAGCCATCTTCTATAAAAACCCATCGGAAAAAAAATGGCAAACGAGTTAAGACATAGTGCCCACACTGTTGGCGAGACGAACCTGCACCTTCAGTTCACGCCGGCGTACAGGCGCGACATCTTCAGAGAGCCGCTTGCGCGGGAACTTACCATAGCCTACCTTGTTGAGAGAGCGCAGCAGCTTAAAGTTCACGTTGCCGCAATTGATTGCGGGCCAGACCACATTCATCTGTTTATCGAGGATTGGAAGAATTATTCCATTAAGGATTTAGCGCGAGAGCTTAAGATGTATGCAAGCAGAAAGATGCGAAAAGGACACTCTTATCTTTTTTGCTATAAGCTCTGGGGCAAGAAGTTCTGGAGCAGTGGCTATTTTCACAGAACCGTCGGCGTAGTCACGGCAGAAACAGTAAGAAGGTATGTTAAAGAAAGTCAGAAGAAACATTGGGAACAAAGGCAAGTGCCTTCCCAGAACACGCTATTAAACTACGCTGGCTAAACTTTCAGGACGCTCCGAGTTGAGCACAAAGCGAAACTTGGAGTAGTTCACAAAAGACAATGGCGCGCGGACTGCCAATGGCACGAGGCTTGCCTCTTAAGTCTGTAATTTTGATTTTTCTTCGCATATAATCCGTTACTTTCGTATTATCCCTTATGTTCGGAACATTTAATCCATAATGCCTTTCATTATAGGTTATTCCATGCCCGTCAGGGAATATAGTATAAAGATTACCCACTCTATCAACAATAAACAGCAAACAATCAACACTGCCTTCTTGTAAACCTAATCTGGCTAAACCTTCAGGTGTTCTTACTTTGTCAAAAAGCAAAGGCTCAGCAGGAACTGGTCTTGGCTGGCCATATTCGGGTGGCGGTGGGAGAGTGCCATCCTGTGTTAATACATACTGGAATAATAGTTTAGTTTTCTGGCTCATCTTAGTAATCCTCATTAATAAAATTAAATCTTTTAGGTTTATACTTAGTAATTTTGCTGAATTTTTAAATTATTTGTTTAGATGTCTAGAATTACCCTTTATCCCCTTTGCCTGGCTTCTTCCACAGCTTTCCTCAAGAACTCCTCAATTTTCATGGCGCCTAAAATCTGGCTGTCCCTTGTCCTTACTGTGACTGTCTTCTCGCCAATCTCTTTCTCGCCGACAACTAGTATATAATTAACCTGCGCAAGCTGGGCGTCCCTTACTTTGTAGCTTATGCTTTCTGACCTTGAATCAATTTCAACCCTCAAACCGGCTTCTTCATATTTCCTCCTTACAGATTCGGCATAGTCGTTGAACCTGTCAGCCACTGTCAGGATTCTCGCCTGGACCGGGCTGAGCCACAACGGAAACTTGCCTGCAAAATGCTCGATTAGAATGCCGAAAAACCTCTCTATTGAGCCATATGCAACAGAGTGGATAATTACAGGCGTATGCTTATCTCCATCTTCTCCAATATAAACAAGCTCAAACTTCTCAGGCATCTGGAAATCAACCTGAATAGTGGCGCACTGCCATGTCCTTCCTATACAGTCTTTGATGTGGAAGTCTATTTTTGGGCCGTAAAAAGCTCCCTCACCTTCATTAATCCTAAAATCCATTCCTTTTGATTTCAGTGCAGCCTTCAAAGCGCTTTCTGCCACATCCCATATCTCTTTGCTGCCCATTGATTTCTCCGGCATTGTTGAAAGCTCTACATGATATGAAAAGCCAAAGATCTTATAGGTCGTATCAACCCTATCAATAACTCTTTTAACTTCATCTTCAATCATGCTTGGGGCTATATAGATATGAACATCATCCTGCGTAAAGCTTCTGACCCTGAATAATCCCGACAGCACTCCGCTTAATTCGTGCCTGTGGACATTGCCGTATTCCGCCAGCCTTAACGGGAATTCCCTGTATGAATGCAGCTTTTCACCATAAACAAGTATCGAGCCGGGACAGTTCATCGGCTTTACAGCAAAGCTTTGGCCGTCAACTTCAGTGAAATACATGTTCTCGCGGTAGTGCTCCCAGTGGCCGCTCTGCTCCCAGAGCTTTCTGCTTAAAATCAAGGGAGTTTTTATCTCCTGATAGCCGTATTTCAGGTTCAGCTTCCTTGAAAGAGCCATAAGCTCGTTTATGATTGTGACGCCTTTTGGATGGAAGAAAATAAATCCCGGGCCTTCCTCATGTATGCTGAAAAAATCCAATTCTTTTCCCAGTTTCCGGTGGTCCCTTTTTTTGGCCTCTTCCTGGAGCTTCAGGAAATCATCAAGCTCTTTTTTTGTCGGGAAGGCGGCTGCATAAATCCTTGTAAGCTGGGGATTCTTCTCGCTGCCCCTCCAGTAGGCGCCTGCAATGTGCGTTAATTTGAATGAATTCGGATCAACCTTCTTCATGCTTGACAGGTGCCCGCCCCTGCACAAGTCCCAGTATTCACCTGACTTGTAGAATGAGACCTTATTGCCGTCTTTTGAAAACTCGTCTATCATCTCATGCTTGAAGGGGTTGTCAGTATATTCCTTCTTTGCGTCCTTTGCAGAAAGCTCATGCCTTTCAAACCTGTCCCAATTGGGGAGAATTTCCCTCATCTTTTTCTCGATTTTTGGCAGGTCTTCCTCTGCAACAGGATTTTCAAACTTAAAGTCGTAATAGAATCCGTTTTCAATTGCAGGGCCTATTGTCCTTTTTGTGTTGGGGTAGAGTTCCATGACAGCAGCGGCAAGAAGATGCGCGAGGCTGTGCCTGTACGCTTCAAGCCCTTCCTTGTCTTTAATTGTCAGGATAACCAGCTTTGAATCTTCACCTATCTTTGCGCCCAAATCCTTCAGATGCCCGTTTATCTTGGCGGCAACGGCGTCATTTCCAAGCCTTTTGCCTATATCAAAAGCGATTTCGCCTGCCGTAATCCCTTTGCTATACTCTTTAACAGAGCCGTCGGGCAGCGTGATTTTGATTTTTTGCATTGTATTAAGCTTGTATTGCGGGATTATTTGGATTGGATTTAAATATTTTATTCATTGCTATATCATATCATTCACAAAGGTGAAATTTCATCATAATTTCCCAAAAACTCCACGTCTAAAATTTTTCTCTCAATATTGAGAGCAGGTATTTCTTTGGGTATCTTTTTGTATGCACCGGATTGATTTACAAAGCTCGCTACCTTGACGGACACAGCGCCTTGGGTTTTATCATCTCCTACTAATGGTATTCTGACTCCATAATCTGTTGCTTCACAAGGGAAAGTATTAGGATACACCCTTTCACCTTCTAAACCAAGCGTAATTATTAGGCCTCCATAAGTGGAAATCTCTTCTCTCGCTCTCAGAAATGCCCTTCTGAACTCCTTGCTCGAGATAGGAAAATAGCCTGCCAAAGCCGAGTAAGTTATTCCGCTTTCAATGATACTCTCTGGACTGAGCGATTTCCTATTTCTAATACTCTCTATAATTGAACGAAGCTGAACTGCCAAATCAAAAGGCTCCATGCCGGAAACTTCCGGAAGATTTAATTCAGCCTGAATCCTTATTATTACATCATCTAAAAAACCTCCTCCATCTAGAGCATACTCATAAGCGGTTCCTTTAACCCTTGACACATATAAACTTCCATTTGTGAATGCTGGCAAGACCCCATACTTCATCATAAAATCATATTTAAGCCTTCCACAGCCATGATAATGCCTTGCTCTATCATTTGAATGTCTAAGCATTTACTTTCCTCCGCCTTTAGGCATATAGCTATATCTAGCCTAATTTTTCAAATATCCATTAAAAATTTAAAAGCCCAAGTCCCTAACAAGACATTAGAATCACTGCAATCTATAGGTTTACAGGACCCAGAAAGCGTAGATGTCTAAAACCTTTTGGTGTTAAGAAGCGATGAAACAGCTTACGCTGTCTCTGTAGTTGTAGAAGTAGGAAAGACTGCCTTGAATATTTCATTTATCGACTGAAAAAATGAATTTCCCATGCTGCAAAGGAAAACAAAGCTTATATTTAAAACTATCGACACTGCGGGAAAAATTTTATTTTTGGAGAATCTTTCCCCAATCTTTATAATGTTTTGCCGAATAACCCCTTTTATGAGAATTGCCGTGTTCAGCGATGTGCATAATAACCATAAAAATCTTGAGGCGCTGATTGAAGCAGCGCGAATCCACGGCGCTTCAAGATTAATCGGCTTGGGGGATTTTGTAAATTCAGGAAGGCTTTCTTTATCGCTCAGAGCGTCAATAGAACAAACAATAAGCCTGCTAATTAAAAATGGAGTTGCATGCCTAAAAGGCAACCACGATCAAAAACTTGTTGATGCACACCCATATTTTATAGGCGGCCAGTATATTGACTATTTGGCGAGCCTGCCTGAGGCTATTGTTCTTGATGAACTGCCTCATGTCTTATTTACCCATAAGTCGCCAAAAAAAAGCAGAAGAGTGGTTCCACAGGAAGAATTCCAGTATATGCAGGATCATCATGCCGGCCAAAGAATAGTGTTTTTTGGCCATTATCACAGGCGCCAGTTTTTTGATCAAAATGGCGCAGCAAACGGAAATAAGCATCCAAGGATATCCTTTAATGAGGCATATGATGTTTCTTCAGGCAGGTTTTTGATAAATCCCGGCACTGTTTACAGCCTTGGCATGAGATTTCCCCAATCTCCAAGCTTTGCAGTATATGATTCAGATTACGATCAATTATTTTTTTCAAAGCTAAACGGGGCATTGTAGCCGGCTCCATTGAAACTTTTTAACAGAGC
This sequence comes from uncultured Methanosarcinales archaeon, assembly GCA_964454865.1. Lineage (GTDB taxonomy): Archaea > Nanobdellota > Nanobdellia > Woesearchaeales > GW2011-AR4 > JACOZO01. The sequence continues at coordinate 3,348 of CAYVTQ010000026.1, read as the reverse complement.
CTTGAAGAAAACAATTTACTTTAAAATCCCGCTCACATCAGGCTAAGCCTTGCAATGAGGTATTCTATGGTGGATTCCGCCCCCTGATTCAGGTTGATGCAGGACTTTCCAATGCCGTCATGGCAGCCTCCTGTCGTCTCGTCATAAACGACCTGCTTCAATGAATTATTGCCCAGGAACCATTCAAATGCAGCCAGGGCCTTTTCGATATAGCAATTGTTTTTCGTCACATTCGCCGCAACAAGGAGAGTCTGCACCATTGAGGCTGCGTCGACAGGCTGCTGGTCAAAATCCGCCTTGCTGCCATTGTGCAGGTACCATCCGTCATTGCCTACCGGAAGAAGCATGCCGTTTTCAAATGTGGCATTTATGAGGAAATTGAGGCTTTCTTCCGCAGCATAAAGGTATTTCTTTTCCTTAGTTGCAGTGTAAGCGCAAAAAAGGGCCTCTGACAGCTTGCTGTTCGAGTATGTGAGGTACTTTTCAAACCATTTCCATTCGCCTGCTGAATTGCGCCTGTAAAGATATTCCAAGCTGTCGGCAAGCTGCCTTATCATTGACACATTCTCAGGCGAGAACCTTGTCTTGTTGTAGAAGCACAGGCCAAGTATGGAAAATGCAATCGCCCTTGGGGACTTCATTTCCTTGAGCGGATTGATGGCATTGGCAAATATCCTTTCAGCCTTTTCCTTAATTTCCGGCGGAACCGTGGTTGTTGAAATCAGGAATCCCAGAGCCCATAAAGCCCTTCCATGCGGATCGTCGCTCCAATGCTCCAGGTTCACTTTCCTGCTGCTGTCCACATAATTGTACAGCCTTCCGCCATTCTGCTGCACATTCTCTATAAATCCGGTATAAATGCTGATGAGCTTCAGATTCGAGCTGTCATTGAACAGGTTATGGTGCATGCATGCCGCTATCAGCGCCCTTGCATTGTCATCAAGGGTGTAGCCTGAGCTTACATCAGGCTCTGTGTTGTTTGCAAACTGGATGATCCCAAAATTATCAGTAAGATTGGCAAGATGCTTTAAGTCGATGCGCGGGATGGCTTTTCTTGCCTCGGGCATGGATGCATACTTTGAAAACACCTCCATATAAGACAAAGCCACATTGGGCCATGTCATGTGCCTTGTGTAATAATAGGAATTTCTTCCCATGCCTGCCGCTGCTTCCAGGTCGGAGACAAGCTTTATGATTCCATCTTCAAACGACTTTGGGCTGTTGAAGTCCACCAATATTCCGTTCCTGCCGCCAATTGACTCCTTTGCATGCAAAAACGGCGTTGAGACAACCGGCCTGCCGCAGCCCATTGCATAAGACAATGTGCCGCTGACAATCTGGTTTGGATTAATTCCGGAAGAGATATACACATCGGTTGCCCTCAGGTATTTTGTGATTTCCCCAAGCCTTAAGTACTTATTATAGAACTTTACGTGCTTCTGCAGCCCCAGCGCTCTTATCCTGCTTTCCAAAAAGAGCCTGTACCTTTCCCCCTCATTTTTCCTCACGACAGGATGAGTCTGCCCTATTATAAGATAAACTAGGCTGGGGAATTTTTTTATAACCTCGGGCAGCGCCTCTATGACATGCTCATATCCCTTATTACCGCTTATCAGCCCGAAAGATGACAGCACTATCCTGCCTTTGCACCCTATCTTTGATTTTTCCCCTGAGCTTGATGTAAGTGGCACTGTGGGGATGCCGTGGGGTATCATGAAAATATCTGATTTTATGCCGTAGTCGCCTGCCAGTATCTCTATTGCCTTATTTGCCATCACGATAATGCATGCAGACTTTTCTGATATCTTTCTTACAACATTTCTTAAATGCTCATTGGGCTTCGGCAGCACAGTATGGAATGTCACTATGACGGGCTTATTTACCCTGCCAAGAAAATCAAGAAGATAATCGCCGTCTTTTCCGCCGAAAATCCCGAATTCATGCTGTATGTTTATGAGCTTGATGGCTTCAATGCCGTTTATTTCCTCTGCAGCCCTGGCATACTCCTCCTTATTGGAGTCGCTTATCTGCATTATCACTTCCTTGGGATAATTGTAAATGTTTGTGGAGTTGCGGTTCATTGCAAGTATTTTTGATGCGACACCGGGCGAGAATTTCCTGCCCACAGCCTTAGTAAGGTCTCTTGTGAAAGTGGCGATGCCGCATTCCCTTGGAGGGTATGTGCCCATGTACAATATCCAGGATACTCTGCCTTTTCTCATTTTTTATTGCCGCCAGCCAATTCGTCCAGAAGCTCGTCCATATCAACAGAAGCGGCGGCAATGCGCTGGTCAGCCGCCCCGTAGTAGATGTACAGCCTGTCGCCAAACTGGGCCGTGCCTGTCGGAAAAACCACATTGCTGACATTGCCCTTGGTTTCATAATCCTCCTTGGGGGAGAACAGGGGCTCCTTGAGGTGCCCTATGACTTTTGAGGGATTTTTTTTGTCAAGCAGTGCGGCTCCTGCCCTGTAAATCTTGCCGCGGTCCATGTCATCAACAGCGTGGTATATTATGAGCCAGCCCCTGTCTGTCTCTATCGGTGGGGCGCCCCCGCCAATGTTCCTGTTTTCATACCAGTATTCAGATTCAAGTACAACATAGTCGGAAAGCCTCCTGAAATACTGCTTCCAATAGTCTAATTTCAGGTCCTTGAACTTCCTGAAGTATATCACCTGCATGTCCGGCAGGATTCGGTGCAGCAGCGCGAATTTGCCGCCTATTTTTTTCGGGAAGAGCATGGCATCCTTGTCCCACAGCAGCGCATCATGCCCTACAATGTCCTTGAAATAAGACTCAAACAGAAAATACCTCTCCTTTAATTTTGACTCGCATGCCCTGAATATGTTTTCCGCCTCGTCATAGGTTATTTCCGGCGAGATGATGCCTATTTTCCTGAATTTTTTCAGGTCCTTGCTTATTGCGTATGCTATCCTGACATTCCTGCCGTCGTAGGCGATGTAGGTCATATAATACTTTCCGCCGAGAAAGACAATCCTGGGATCCTCGATGTTAAGCTCGTAGCTCGCTTCCGGATAAATCACCGGCTTTTTGGACCTCTTCACCACTTTCAGCGGCCCCTTCAGCCTGCAGTAGCCGACAGTTGAATGGCTGTCGCGGCTCCACGCCCTGTAGAACATGTGGACATAGCTCCCTTTCTTTACGCATGCAGGATTAAACACCCCTTTGCTCTCAAACGCCAGATTTGAGGGCTCCAGTATGACGCCCTCTCTTTTTACGTATACCATCCGCTTGATTTTTATTTAAGAACTGGTTTATATATTTAGTGATTAATGGTAACTATTCAGTATCCTGAAGAATTTTTCAAGATTGTCTGCAATCCTTGAAG
>CAYVTQ010000025.1:0-21515 GCA_964454865.1 uncultured Methanosarcinales archaeon | reverse complement strand
GGCGCAGGAGGCTTTGAAGAGCATTGACATGGCGGGGCTGGCGCCTGCTGCCCTGAAGGGATTTGTTTCGGACCCCTCTTCTGTCTGCGTCGACTCCATAAATGAGATAACAAAGATGTTCAAGATTGACGAGTGCTTTACAACAACTGCCATGTATTTTGAGAGCGAGCCTAAAAAAGAGGCATTCAGCCTTGGAGTCTACGCGTCAAGCAAAAGCAAGCTCGGCAAGAAAGATCCCATAATTGCATTCCACAAGGTCAAGAAAGGGAAGGCTGCTTTTTACGGGATTTTTGATGAGGCAAGCGACTTTAAGACACTGCCATCATATCCTATTTTCTGGAATAATCTCATAAACTTCATGGCAGGCGCTGAAGATATAAAGGACTTCAATTTCAAGACAGGTAAGATTGCAGTGGTTAACGAGCAGAAGGTCTCCACGCCCTCTTCCAGCTTTACAGCTTCCAAGCTGCTCATGGATGAAGCAGGCATTTACGAGTATGACGGCAGGAAGTATGCCGCGAATTTGATTGACGAGAAGGAGTCTGATGTCGTGTCACTCTCGCAGGTTGAAAAGAGGGAGGAGAGAGAGGCTTTGCTTGGAAAAACAAGCATAGAAAAAGAGTTTAATCTTGAGTTTTTGATAGTGCTGGCAGCCTTTTTGCTTGTTTTACTTGAGGCAATCTACATAAAAATGAGGGGAGACCTATGATACTGCTGCCGGACATAAGCAAAGTTTACTGCGCCTCAAAGTACTGCATAAGGTATTCCTACCTGATTTTTGCCATCATTCCTGTTGTTTTTATCCTGTACTGGCTCATAAGAAAAACCTTTGTCAAATTCCCGAACAAGCTGGACCAGGAGGCTTATGTAAAATCCAAGCATTTTGACAGGAAAGTCATTTTTTTCCTGCGGGCTTCTGCCCTTGCGCTGCTTTTGATTGCTGTTTCCTCTCCATTTGTGCTTGAGACAAAAACAGTGCCGGGGAATCCAAGGCTTACAATCTTGACTGACAATTCCAGCTCGATGGTCCTGTACCAGCAGGACATTGCAAAATCCCTTTATGACAGGCTTGAAGGGGCAATGCCCGTCACATTGAGGACAATCGCCACCGGAACAAGATCAACAATAAGCGACGGCATCCTGAATAACATAGAAAGCGGCGACAATGTGCTTGTGATATCTGACGGCAATAACAACTACGGCAAATTATTGGGGGATATAATGCTGTTTGCCTCCAATATAAACACAACCATAAGCACTTTGAACCTAAAGCCTGCCAAAAATGACGCGGGAGTGAAGATTGAAGGGCTTCCCGAGCTGATAAAGGATACCGAAGGAGAATTTATTGCAAGGGTAAACGTTGTCGGCGAGACAGTGCCTTATACACTGCAGGTTGCAGTCGACGGCAAAACAATCATAGAGCAGCAGGATTCAAAAAACATGGATTTCCCTTTTGAATGGAAATTCTCCGATCAGGGGTACCATAAGATCACAGCAAAGCTGTCGGATGTGGGCGGCAACGACTACTTTGCCGGCAATAATGCCTTTTACAAGAGCATCAAGGTCGTTCCAAGGCCTAAAGTGCTGTACGTTACTGAAGAAAACTCGCCGCTGGGAGCGGAGCTGGCGAAAATATACGAGTTGGATATAAAAGAATCTATTCCCGGGGACTTGTCAAAGTACATGGCTGTCATCCTGAACGATATTCCGGCAGGAAGGATTCTGCCGCAGTTTGACTTAGTCAATGACTATGTAAGCGACGGCAACGGGCTGTTTGTCATCGGGGGGGAGAATTCTTTTGAATCAGGAGGATACAAAGGAACTTTGCTTGAAACCCTTCTGCCTGTCAAGACAGGGGCTGGAGAGGAGGAAAACAAGAGCGACACCAACATCGTTATTGTCATTGACATTTCCCACGGCACAGAAGACTATGTTGCCGTTGAAAAAGCGCTGGCGCTAAGCGTTCTTGACAGCCTTAATGAAAAGAATAACGTCGGAGCTGTCGCGTTCAACACCAAGGCGTATAAAATAGCGGACATCAAGCCGCTGAAATCCCACAAGACTGAGCTTCGCGACAAGATATCAAGGCTGAAGTTTGACGGCCAGTCAGCATTCAATCTGGGGCTGCAGGGAGGCTATGACTTATTGAGCCAGGCTGGAGGCGGCAAGAATATAATTTTTATAAGCGACGGCAAGACTACATATGACAAGCTTAAGGAAGACACCATAAGCGATGCAAGGAATATAGGTGCAAGAGGTGTCAAGATTTACACAGTCGGCGTCGGCACGGAGAGCGATGCAGCAGGAACTGACAACAGCCTTTTCCTTGACAATATAGCCAGATTGGGAGGAGGCATGTACTTTAAGGCAGATGCCTCCAATAAGCTGAAGATACTCTTCGGGGAAGTGAAAGAGACCGGGCAGTAAAAGGAATTTTTTAACTCACTTGCAGTCCTGGATACAACTCATTTTATAACTTCAGGGGTTGACATAGGGGCCACTTTGTCCGGCTACAACTATGTCGTGCCCAAGCAGAGCGCAAGGCTGCTCATAACTACAAACAAGAACATCCCCGTGCTTACAGTATGGAGATTTGGATTAGGCAGGGTTGTCACTTTCTCGACTGATGACGGCCTGAAATGGGCAGGAGAGATGCTGAACAAGAAGAATTCAAAAGTCATCACAAAGGCATTGAACTGGGCAATTGGAGACTTAAGCAGGAAGCAGGCATTTGACGTTACAATAAGGGACACCAGCGTGGGAAAGCCGGCTTATGTCGATGTCGTCGCTTCCGAGATGCCAAAGCATGAAGGGCTGGAATTTGCAAAGATTGACGCCAATCTGTATTCCGCCACCTACAATAGCGGTGAAATAGGGTTTAAGGAGATATTAGGGGCCACTTTTGCCATTAACTATAATGACGAGTTTGCCGATTTGGGGCCCAACAAGGAGTTCACCAGTCTTGTGCTCAAGACCGGCGGCGAGATATTTGAGCAGGACGATATTGACAATATACTGGAATTTGTCAAAGCCAAATCGAAAAGAATAAAAATCAACTCTACCGATTACAGGTGGCCGTTCGCTTTGCTTGCATTATTGCTGTTTTTAATGGACATAGCTTACAGGAAACTAAGGGAGAACGTTGAAAGATGAATAAGCGCGGAATCTTGAAAAAAGACGTGAATCTGGGGCTGCTGCTTCTTATTGTAGCCACTCTTATAATGTTTTCAGGCTTCACTGTCTATTACAAGACGACGTTTCAGAACATTTCGCAGGATTATGACACTAAACTGAAGGAGCTTGAGCAGGTTACAAACGAACTTAAGGCCAAAAGGTCGCAGCTCAATGAGACAAGCGTGCAGCTAAAGCTTAAGCAGGAAAATGAAGAGGATTTGAATGTAAAATACACCGGCATAAGGAATGAAAGGGATGATCTGCAGTCTGCAAAAACCAGCCTTGAGGGGCAGCTTTCAGGCGCAAAAGCGGAGCTGGCATCCAAGATTTCGGAATTGAGCACTGCCCAGAATACCTTGTCTGCAAGGGAAGCGGAGCTGGCTCAGGCCTCGCAGAAAATATCTGGCCTTGAAAAAGATGTAAGCACCCTGAAGAAAGACAGGTCAAATCTGGAAGATAAAGTCAGCTGCCTGCAGGGCAAAGCGGATGCTGAGGAGAACACCTGCTAAAATGAAGCAGTTTAAAATAGTCCTGCTGGAAATAAACAAAACTCTTAATGAGCTTATGCTTTTTGAGAATATCATAAACACGGCATTGATTTTTCTTGCGTTCTACCTGTTTTTGTCATTTTTTAAGATAAGCTTTGTGTTTTCTCTCATCCCTGCAATAGCTTACCTTGCAATTTTCACATACATAAGGCTCAAGATGCCCAAATCAAGGATAGTTGAGGACAAATATGCGCCATTGAAGGAGAAGCTGAGAACTGCGGCGGACAATGTTGAAAAGGAGAACATAATAATCGACGAGCTTGAGTATGAAGTGACAAGGGAGATGAAGAGCGTCGGGCTGTCGCTTTTTATCAATCCAAGAAACATCTCCTATAAGATTCTGGCTGCCACAGTGCTGTCGTTCATGATAATCTTCACCTCCACTTTCAACATCCAGTTTCCGAGCATCAGGAAGGCAGTTCCCGACATTTTTGACAGGAGCATAAAGGGAGCCGGAGACTTCATTGCCACAAAGCTGGAGTCAAGCGACGACATATATGGAGAGGAGGACGTTGCAAAATTAGGAGATAATGAGCTTGATATAAGGATAAAGCCTGTGGATTTCAAGGTGAGCGTCAAGGAGGAGGGCAGCTTCCAGCGAAAAGAATTCGAGACGATCTTCCCGTCAGATGCTGTTGTGAAGGAATCATCCGCTTACGAGGAGAACATCCCGAAGGAGCAGCAGGAGCTGGTGAAGAATTATTTCAAGAAACTGGCTGGATAGCTTTTATTTCCTAATTCCGAAAACTTTAATAATAACTATTAAGATTACTTTCCACTTCAATAAAAAAGGGTGTTTTCATGAAGAATTACAAGCAAATATTTGATGAAGTCCAGAAAGAGATCAGCAAGGTTGTTGTCGGGCAGGAGAGTGTCGTTGAGCAGATTCTTATAGCGATTTTATGCGATGGGAATGCGCTTCTTGAGGGCTATCCGGGGCTTGCGAAGACGCTGACGGTCAAGACTTTGGCCGAGATGATGGATTTGAAGTTCAGCAGGATACAGAATACCCCTGATCTGATGCCAAGCGACATCATGGGGACTTATATCATAGAAGAAGTGTCCGGCAAAAGGCAGTTCAAGTTCCAGCCGGGGCCTGTCTTTGCAAATGTTGTCCTTGCCGATGAAATCAACAGGGCAACGCCTAAAACGCAGTCTGCCCTGCTTGAGGCAATGCAGGAGAAGCAGGTCACAGCAGGCACTTCCACTTTTGCCCTTGATCTTCCGTTTTTTGTCCTTGCCACTCAGAATCCAATCGAGCAGGAGGGAACATACCCTCTTCCTGAGGCGCAGGCAGACAGGTTTCTTCTTAAAATAAAAGTGGCATACCCTGATTTTGAGCAGGAAGTCAAGATTGTCGACATGTATGCGTCAGAAGCGAAAGACAGGAAAGTCAAGAAGATGCTGAACAAGACCCACCTGCTCACGCTGCAGGCTTACACAAGGCAGGTTCCTATAGCCAATGACATTCAAAGAAGGGTGGTCAAGCTAATAGGGACAACAAGAGCTTCAAAAGATATTATACAATACGGCGCTTCCCCAAGGGCATCAATTGGATTGACGCTGGCTGCAAAGGCGAGGGCATTGATCAACGGCAGAAATCACGTCAGCAATGAGGATATTGATGCAATGGCATTCCCTATTTTGAGGCACAGGATAATACTAAATTTTGAGGCCGAGAGAAAGGGATTGACTGTGGAAGACGCAATCGACCATTTGGTCAAGAAGATAAAATAATCTGCTCTGCGTTATTTTTTACTCCTGATTGTATAATTAAGAATATTTTGAATGCACAAATGATTAAGTGCTCTAAATGAGATCAAATGATAAATTCAAGCTTTCTTGACCAACTGACAAGATTCCATTTAGTAGTCAATAAGAGGGTCACTTCCACGCTGGCAGGGCCCAGAAAATCTATTTCTGCCGGAAGGGGGCTGACATTCAAGGATTACAGGATTTACGCGCCGGGGGATGACATAAGGCTGATTGACTGGAAAGTGTTTGCAAGGACAGACCACCTTTACATCAAGAGCTATGAGGAGGAGAAAAACCTTACGGTTCATATTATAATTGACGCGAGCGCTTCCATGGGATTTGGAAAGCCGATAAGCAAGTTTGACTATGCCTCCATGATAGGGGCAGGCTTTGGGTATCTTGCATTGAGGGACAACGAGAAGTTCATGTACTCCACATTTGCCGACAAGCTTGAGATTTTCCAGCCAAGAAAGGGATTGTCGCAGCTTGCCGGCATGATAGACCATCTCAACGGCATCAAGCCAGGCGGCTATTCAAAAATAAGGGATGCGCTCCTGCAGTACAGGAAGGTCATAGGCTCGAAGTCAATGCTTGTGATTGTTTCGGATTTTCTCGTCAATGCAGATGAAATAATGGAAGCGCTTTACACTCTGGGAGACCATGAGATCTACCTGATTCAGGTTTTGGACAGGGTGGAGAAAGACCTGATGATGGAAGGAGACATGAAGCTGGTAGACAGCGAGACAAAAGGGGTCCTGAGGACTTACATCAGCCCAAGAATGAGGGTGGAATACCAGCATAGATTAGACGAGCACCGCGCAAAAATAGAGGATTTGTGCAATAAGCTCAGGATTAAGTACAGCCTTGCCGTCACAAGCACGCCGATTTTTGACAGCTTTTATAAGATTTTGGAGGGGTAAGATTTAAGGAGATCAATTATTTGGATTTTAGTTTTTTTTGTATTGTGTCCAATGCCCTTACTAATTCCGGATTTTGCCTTTTGAATTCTTCAACAATGTTTAATTGATAACTCAACAGTTTTTTTTCGTAAGGCGAGGGGTCATAGCCATTAAATACCTCTTTAATATTTCTTATCCTATAAAGATATAAGGCAAAGCCTATCAGAGCAAATCTATGTGCCGGATGCTCAGTTCCAAATTGCCGGCTGAAATTAACTCCATCCATATAGGCGATGCTTTCAGTAGTGAAATCATAAATACTTGGATGAATGGAATTCCAATGGTCCCTCCCAATATTTAAATCAGGTTCAAGATCAATTCCATCAAAGAAATGTCTTGCATGCAAACGCTCATGCCTTAGAGCAGTGACCAAGCCTTCTTCAGTTGGAAGTATATCTCCAGCGAATCCAAACTTCTTTATATCAACATTTTCAAAAACTGCCTTGCTTATATAGATGCTTGATTTGACACCGTTGCCGTAGCCTATTTTATTCTGCAGTGTTATTAAACCGGCAGCATCTATTTTGCTCACTAATTCTGCCTTTAAGCTTTCTCTTATGCTAAGGTCTTCTTTCAAGTAGTCCCGGATAGCAGCTATTGCTTGCTCTTCATTTTTACCTTGAAATTCAGGATCACCTCTAGCAGCAGTAGACTTAAGAATGCCATTGTAAATTGTTTTTAAAAATTCCGGGTCTTCCATTAAAACTTCCAAGAAATCATTAACATCTTGTTTTACTATCAATTTGTCATGATCATAGATATATTTTTTTACATGCAAATTTGCTTCTTCCCCCCATTCTTGCTTTACTATCCCATCTAAATACTGCTGCCTTAAATCAGGATTTTTAACCGCCTCATCAAAAGAAATTATCGCTTCAACTGGAGTTACTAAACTATCGATTGTGGATTTGCCTTGAGTGTCGGCAAAAGCAATGCCTCTAAACAACGGATTGAGAAGTTCATTTACAAATATAGTTCCGCCTATCGCTAAAAAGTCCCTTCTTCTTAATCCATAATCTGCCTGACTCATTCTAAAAGCAGATATTTATCCCTTTTTAAACGTTTCTATTTCGTAACTACTAAGGAGTAGAAAACTATCTGACAGAATAATAAACCCTCCTATTTGCCTTTCCCTTATTCTCGACTTTCACAATCTCAATGCTGCCAATCTCTTTCAGGCTTTTGACATGGGTTCCGCCGTCTGCCTGCCTGTCGACGCCTTCAATTTCAACAATCCTCAGTTCGTCAACTTCAGGAGGAAATGCTCCGGCAAGCTTCACCATCCCCGGAATCTTCAAAGCCTCTTCCCTTTTCATAAAGGAAACCTTTACAGGCAAATCCTTCTGTATGATGCTGTTTGCCAATGCGCAGTACTCATTTATTTTATCCCTGTCAAAATTTTCCAAGCTGAAGTCAATCCTGCTTTCTTCCAGATCAAGATTGCTGCCGGTTATCATTGCGCTTGACTTGTTGTGGAAAATCGCGCTCAGCAAATGGGCTGATGTGTGCATTCTCATAAGCCCGTAGCGCCTTTCCCAGTCTATTTTTCCCGTAACTTTGTCTCCCTCCTTTAAGTCGGGTCTGGAGCATTCATGCGAGATATTTCCTTCGAATTTGCCTACAAAGACAACAGGAAACTCTTCATTGCCTTTTATCAGGGCTCCGGTGTCATTTGGCTGCCCGCCGCCCTTCGGATAGAATGCAGTTCTGTCAAGAACTATATATCTGTCGTCTTTAACGCTTTCCACTACTGCCTCAAACTCCTTCAAGTAGGAATTATGCATGTACAGCGCTTCTTTCATTTGTGGAAGAACAAGGCAAATCTTTTTAAAGTTTTTGCCGACGATTCATTGCAGCTTCTACTGCTTATTTGGCTCAATTATCACTTTAATTGACTCCTTCGCTTCCGCCACAAGCTGAAATGCCTTCTGAGCCTCTGCCAACGGCAGCCTGTGGGTTATCATGCCTTTGGCATTTATTTTTTTTGAGCCGATTAAATCCAGCGAAGCTTTCAGGTCGGCAGGGGCTGCGCCGTAAGACGTCAGGATCTTTATTTCATTTCTCCAGAAGTCTGTGATAGGGATTGTAACATCAATGCCCGGCTTCGGCACGGCAAAAAACAATATCGAGCCGCCCTTCTCAACACACTTAAGCGCTTGGTTCACTGCTTCAATTGCGCCTGTGCATGCAATAACAACATCTGCCAGCTTTCCGCCATTTGATTTTTTTAATTCTTCTGCAATGCTGTTTTTTGCGTCTATTGTGAAATCCGCGCCGAATTTTTTTGCCGCATCAAGCCTGTATTCGCTTATGTCTGCCGCAAATATTTTGGCTGCGCCTGATATTTTTGCCAGCTGGATGTGCAATAATCCCGAGATTCCGCTGCCTATGACTAAAACTGTGTCTCCTGCCCCGATGCCGGCAATCCTCTGTCCCCTTACCACGCAGCCCAGAGGCTCAATGAAAACGCCGTCATCATAATCCCCCCCATCAGGCAGCTTTAAAATGCCCCTGTCAACATTGATTTCCGGAATCCTTACAAATTGCGCAAATCCGCCAGGGTCGAAATTTGTCGTGTGCAGGGTGTGGCATGCTGTATGATTGCCTTTTAGGCAATAGTCGCAGGTGTTGCAGGGAACGTGGTGGCTGACAAAAATCCTGTCGCCGATTTTGTAATTTTTTATATTTTTTCCAACTTCAACAATGTCTCCTGTCACTTCATGGCCTAAAATCCTCGGAGCCTGCTTTATCCTGTACCACTCCAGAACGTCAGTGCCGCAGATGCCGCTTGAGACTACTTTTAGGAGAATTTCTTTTTCGCTAATTCTAGGCTTCGGCACTTCCTGTATCCTTATGTCGTTGTTGCTGTAGTAGACTGCGGCGAGCATGGGAACAGGATTATATAGGTCAATAAAAATGTTTTTGATTTTTATAAATATCTCAATCAGTTTTTAGGAAAGTTCTAACAAATTCTATTTCCTTTTTAAGCTCTTCAGCCGTTGAGTATTTGCCTTCAATAATTATTGGCACATCTTTTTTTGAAACGACTTCGCCCAGAAAATCCATTATTATATCCCTATTTGAAGCGCTATTGACTAATGAATGCCCATTATCCCCGTTCTGTCCTGACAAATGCAAATGCATTAATCTGCCATCTGCCATATTTAACAGCTCTCTTGCATATCTCATTGACGGGTCATGTCCATAGGCATGCTGAACATCAAATACAAACATAAATCCATACTTTTGCATCAAAAAGTCCAAAAATTCAGGCTTGCTTAATGCAGCACTATTCGTCGAATCCAAATTCTCCACACCTATCGGCAGCTGGAATTCCATCAATTCTTTTAAATAATCTTCCAGATTGTCAGAAGGATGCAAAACAATGCCGTTTACTTTATCTGTTTTTACTTTTCTCCTTATTCTAGATAACTGATGCTTGAAATCCGGATCTTCAGATTTATTTGGGAGATGAAGAGAGCAATACTCCATACATCCAAAATTTCCTCCTTGGGATAGTCCATTAAGTCTATCATCGCTATAAATATTCAGCGCAATCTCCAACCCATTAGCACCAGAGTCCCTGACAAAATCCAGTTGTCTAGGCAAATCATAGATGCCCTTAACATACAAATATCCAGTAGAAGGGCTTATTATCATTTTTAGAATAGGCTACATCATATAAAACTAAATGATTTTCTTCTCATTCTCATAAATCGCAAACGCTTCATCAACATTCCTGTTTTCATGCACTATTGCGCGGACTGCCTTTATCATCCCAACAGGCGAATCGCTCTGGAAAATGTTCCTGCCCATGTCAACTCCTTTTGCGCCTTGGCTTATTGCGTTGTGGGCCATCTGCAAAGCGTCTTTCTCAGGAGTCTTTTTGCCGCCTGCAATCACAATCGGGATAGGGCAGCCTTCAACAACCTTGTCAAAGTCTTCCGGGCAGTGATATGTCTTTACCATGTGGGCGCCAATCTCTGCGGCAATCCTGCAGGCTAATCCCAGATATCTTGCGTCCCTTTCCATCTCCTTACCAACAGCAGTGATTGCGAGAACAGGCATTCCATATTCTTCTGCTTCACTGACAAGCCTTCCGAGATTTGCGATTGTCTTTGTCTCATGCTCGCCGCCAACAAATATTGACATTCCGACTCCGACAGCGTTCAATCTTAATGCCTCTTTCAGTGATGTAGTTATCTCTTCATTTGATAATTCCTTAAGAACGCTTGGGCCGCCTGAAACTCTCAGGAAGACAGGAACATTTGCATCAGGGGCTATGCAGTTTCTCAGGATACCCCTTGTTATGAATAAAGAATCGCAGTAAGGCAGTAACGGGTTGATAGTTTCCGCAGGCTTTTTCAGCCCTGTTGTAGGCCCCTGGAAGTAGCCATGATCAACAGCCAGCATTACAGTCCTTCCTGTCTTAGGATTAAATGTTTTTGACAGCCTGTTTTTCATTCCCCAGCCCATTTTGTTTCAGCCGTAGAAATTCAATAATGTTTATAAAAGTTAGTTATTTTTTAAAGATAATGGAGGATAAAATAAAAAAAATCTGCCAAAATCTTGAAAAACAAAAAAACATCAAAATCCTTTTTGCTGTAGAGAATGGCAGCAGGGCATGGAGATTAAGCAGCAAGGATTCCGATTATGATGTAAGGCTGGTTTTTACAAGACCATTGAAGGAGCACATACAAATTCATTTGCCAAGTGATGTAATCAATGCTTCTTTTGACAAGAATATGAATCTCTGCAATTCCGAAGGGGCATTTATTGATGTAAGCGGATTTGATATTTTTAAATATGTTAAAATGCTTTCCTCATCAAATCCGACTACAATAGAATGGCTTGTTACGGACATTGTTTATTATGGCAGACAAAATAAAATTTTTAAGGAATTCGCACTAAAAAATTTTAATAGAATATCCTTATATCATCACTATAAATCAATGTGCAGAAATAACTACCTGAAATATCTGAAATCTGGAAGCGATGTTACCTACAAAAGATACCTTTATGGTTTTAGGGGATTGATTAATGCAAAATGGGTTGTCCATTATAAGAGCATACCGCCGATTATTTTTATTGACGCATTAAATAACTTAAAAAAGCTGATTCCAGACACAATATCCAAAAAGCTGCATGAAATCATAAAATTGAAATCGCAGGGCAAAGAAAAAGATATTACCCAAAACATAGTTAAAATGGATGAATATATCGAGACTTTTCTTAAAGATGACAGTGAAGCGCCCACTGAAAAACCCCATTCGACTTTAAATGGGCTTAATGCTGAATTAAGAAGAATTGTTTTAAATAAATAAAATGGCGCTAACCACAGGCATAATCTTCGGCTTAATGGCGATGGTAAGCTTTGGGCTGACTGATTTCTTTGCTAAGATAGCTGCCACTAAAATCGGCTCTGTGAAAGCATTTTTTTACGCTTACATAATAGGCACTTTGCCCGTGGCATTGATTTTCATGTTTTTTCCGAAAATGCAGGCTTTTGACAGGCAGCTTGTTCTGCTGCTCGCTGCCGGGGCAATATTCAACCTCATAGGATATTTGACTATGATGAAGAGCTTTGAAATGGAGAATCTGTCTGCAGTCTATCCGGTTATAACAATGTATCCTCTGGTTGTGATAGCGCTTGGCGTCTTTATTTTAAATGAAAAGCTGTCTTTCAGCCAGGGAGCCGGGATAGCTGCTGCTTTGATCGGCCTGCTTCTGATCTCGCTTAACAGGAAAATGGAGTTTGGCAGCAGGAAGGCAATGCTCATAGCGCTGGTCTCTATGATTACATGGGGTGTGACTTCCTTTGCCATAGGCTATCTTGTAAAATCATCCAACTGGCTTTTTGCGGCTTTTTTCTTCAGGATTTTCACGCTTGGGGCTGCTTCAATGCTTGTCGGCATCAGAAGAATTGATTTGAAGCTGCCAAAATCTCCAAACATATTTCTTATTTTAATCTTATTAGGAGCAGCAGACGGCGCCGGAACTTTACTGTTTAATCTTGGCGTTTCCACAGAGGCTGTGTCGCTTATCGGGCCGATTGCGGCGCTAAGCCCCGTAATTGTAATTTTGCTTGCGCTTTTTGTGCTTAAGGAGAGAATATCAAATTTGCAGAAACTTGGGATTGCAGCAGTAATCTCAGGCTTGTTTATAATTGCGCTCTAATAATACTTTAATCTCCTCCTCATTCGCCCTGACAATACCTTTTTCAGTTATAATCCCTGTGATATATTTTGCAGGCGTGACATCAAAAGCAGGATTTCTCGCAGAGCTTTCCTTCGGCGCAATCCTTATTTTCCTCAACTCATTATTTTCATCAATTCCGTGCATAAAAAGGACTTCGTCAGGGTTTCTTTCCTCAATGGGAATATTATTTCCTGATTCACAATTTAGATCAAAAGTTGTTGTCGGGGCAGCCACATAAAACGGAATCCCGTTCTCTTTTGCCAAAACTGCCTTCTCATAAGTCCCTATCTTATTTGCGACATCGCCGTTTGCCGCAATCCTGTCTGCGCCCACAATAACCATGTTTGTCTTGCCTTCTTTCATGTAATGCCCGGCTGCATTGTCGGCAATAATCGCATGAGGGATATTTTCATTTGCAAGTTCCCATGCAGTCAGCGAGCTGCCCTGATTTCTTGGCCTAGTTTCGTCAACGAAAACAAAGATTTTTTTTCCCTGCCTGTGCGCGGAATAAACCGGCGATAAGGCAGAGCCCCAGTCCACAAAAGCAAGCCAGCCGGCGTTGCAGTGGGTTTGGACCGTAAAATTGTCCTTAATCAAAGAATTTCCAAATTCCCCTATTTTTCTGCATGATTCTGCGTCATAATCTGCATATTCATTTGCTTTTCCTACTGCAATATCTCTGGCATTTTTCAGGTTTTCAATATTATCAATTTTAATATCATTTATTGCATCATAAACATAATTAATTCCTGTAAAAAGGTTTTGGGCGGTCGGCCTTGTGTTTTTTAGTAATGCAACTGAATTCTCCAGATATTCGGAAAAATTATGCTGTTCTGCCTCAAAAACAGCCTGCGCAATCCCATAAGCCCCTGCTGCGCCTATCGCGCCTGCCCCCCTTACAGCCATTGTTTTTATTGCACTGGCTGTTTCTTTATGGCTGTTAGAAGTGAATATCTCAAATTTGTGCGGGAGCAAAATCTGGTTAATAAAATGCAGTTTTCTGCTTTCCATCCATAATGTCCTGTAGCTTTGGTTTTGGACGCGCATACCAAGCAGAAATACCTATCAATTTAAAATTATTATTAAAATCCCCCACATCAAAAAAACCCCTCAAGCTTCTTCTGCTTGTGGCTTTCAGTCAGCTCTTCTTTTGTATACCCTAAAACACTTAAAATCCTTTCAACAGCAGGCACCACCTGGTTGTGGATGTAGTAGTCTGCGTCGTAATCCTTCTGGCTAACTTCCTCAGGCAGCTTCGAGCGGTTGCTTATTATGTCGCTGCCCTGAGTTACAACGTATTTTATCACAGTTCCTGGAGATATGTTCCTGCCTTTGCTTTTCAGCCTCTCGGCAACTGCAACATGCGGGCCTCTTGAGGAATAATCAAGGATGTCTTTCTGCAGCTGCGTGTGGATTATGACATCTGTAATCGGTATTTTCTTCTCTTTCAGGTCCTTGACTATTTCTTTTACATACTTCACTGCCTTTTCAGGATCGCGCTCCCTCAGCACAATATCCAGAACCTTTTCCTGCACATTTTTTGCTATCAATGACCAGTTCCTCCTTACAGACTCAAATCCTCTTATCTTCAAAGTGCCGTCTTTCCTTACAAGAGCGTATTTCTTTTTGGCGCCAAAAGAGCCTATCTTTGCTGAGACAAATATGCCGTACGGATAGAATCCCTCATATTCCAATTCCATTAAGCCGGGAAGCTCTGCATTGATTGATTCAACAAAATGCATGGCATCCTGCTCTGACTTGCCTTCCACTGATATGAAGACACTGTCAGTGTCTGAGTAAAGCACCAAAAAACCTTTCTGCCCCGCCTTTGCTATAACATCCTGTATGTAGTGCCTTCCCAATGCCGTGACGGATTTGGCGCATTCAACCGAGTACCACCTTGCATTGAAGAAGCCTAGATAGCCGTAGAACGAGTTTGCGAGCAGCTTCAACGTATTCTGCCTTGCGTCCATGAACTCAAATTTCTCGTCCTTCTTCTCTTTTATTATCTCCTTTATCCTTGTCCTTCTTGTTATTATGTCCCCTATCAAAGAGGGAATAAACCCTTTTATCCTGTTAGAGAAATAAAACGATTCCTTGCCGTCAATGCCTATCTTTCTTGCATCTTCCGGGCTGGAGGTTAGTGTGGTGGGGCATATATTGTGGGAGGCGATTATTGTGGGGTAAAGGCTCCTGTAGTCGAATACCGTGATGTCTTTGTACAATCCCGGTTTGGGCTCAAAAACAAAAGCGCCGCCGTAAGTCTGCACCCTTCTTTTCATGACCTCGTTATTTGAGGGCTTGTTCGGCGCAATCTCATTGAATGAAGGAGCCTGCTTGAAGATGTAGTATTCAACCAGCTGCGAGAAGCCCATCCGCGCGATGTCGAATATCGGCAGCCCTATTATCTTCACCATCTCTATCATCGTGGGAAGCATCTTGTCAGCAAGATTAAATGTCAATAAAGCGTCCTGCAGATTGTAGGAGGCGAATCTGCCAAGCCCTGTGTTGCTGTCCCATGCCTTTGGAAGCTCGTCAAGATTGACTTCGTGCTTTTTCTGCCCAAGAACCCTTGAAGACACATTTCCCAGGGAATAAGAGTCCATGCCCGGCATTATCTTCCTTATGAACTTGTATATGTCTATGTGGTTAATGCCAGTTATAGAAGCTGATTCATTCATTCCTTTTCCAAGTTTTATGTCTGAATGATCCAGCCCGATGTCGAGACTCACTTTGTTTATCTCAGCGCGCCTTTTTATGTAGGCGAGATCAAAAGAGTCCGAGTAATAGCCTACAAGCAAGTCAGGATTCATCTGGCTTAATGATTGTTTGAATTTTTCCAGCAATTCAGCCTCGCTGCCTACAAATTCAACAAAATCGTCCTCTGTCTGGAATTTCTTCCAGGCAAAAACTTTTTTGTAATTCCCGCCATACAGTGCAAGCATCAGTATTGGATTTGCGTCGAAGTCTATCCTGTCTTCTGTCGAGTAAGTCTCGATGTCGAATGCGACTATCTTCGGATTTTGTAATGTTTCTCCGGCAGGCTCTATTTTTGCCGATTTAAACACAGGGACTCTTGATTTTTGGCTTATGTACTCCCCTTCTGCTTCGTATAGGGTCATTGGAACAACGCCTCTGTCAATAAGGTACTTCCTTACAAAAGGGATGTCATACTCGTACATTGATTCTACAATTTCTAGTTTTCCTGCTTCTTCCTTCATTATCGGAACAGCTCTTGGAAGATTTGTGAAGACTTTTATTGCATTGACCTTCTTGCCAAGATATTCCTTGATTATCGGCTCTGCCTTTGTAACATAAGAAATCTCATTATTCTTGGTTACACTGAGCTTTTCCAGCTTTTCCCTTATTTCAGCGCCTTCTTTTGCAACAACATAAAAATAAGGCTCAAAAGAGTCATCCAAAATGCAGGCCTGAGGCCCGTTTTCTATCCTGCCGTATAGGTGGATTACCGGCTTATTTTCTATCACCTTATAGATTATATCCAGAGGGAAAAAGCGGATTTTTTCTGGCATAGCAGAAGTAATGTTTGTAGGTATAAAAGATTATTGGGTTTTGCTTTAATAACAAAACTAATAAAAATGAGCCGGATTTCTCCTTTTTTGTAGCATGGACGCCAAAAAGACCAGTGAGGCTATAATTGCCGGGATCAAAGGCTATTTTGCCAAGCACAATTTCTCAAAGGCAGTCATAGGGCTGAGCGGAGGCATCGACAGCAGCGTCACAGCTTTTCTTTTTGTCCTGGCGCTTGGAAATGAAAATATTACCGGAATTCTGATGCCTGAAGAGGGACTGACCTCTGACAGCAGCGTAAATGACGCAATGGAAGTCGCCAATATCCTGAAAATAAATTATCATAAGATTCCTATAAATAACTTTATCAATAATTTTAATTCAATAAGCAAAGATATTTTTAATAATAAAAATTATAATGAAAATAGAAATAGTGAAACTGCTCTGGCAAATTCAAAGGCGAGAATAAGGATGAGCATTCTTTATTATTTTGCCAATATCCATAATGCCTTGGTTATAGGGACTTCAAACAAATCAGAAACTGTCCTTGGATATGCGACAAAATACGGAGATGCGGCTTCTGACATCCTGCCAATCGGAGATTTGTGGAAAACTCAGGTGATAGAGCTTGCGAAATATCTGGGAGTTCCGGGGAAAATAATCAATAAAAAACCTACTGCCGAGCTTGTTGCAGGAGTCACTGACGAGTCTGAGTTGGGGGCGCCTTATGAGATCCTTGATAAGATACTGAAGATGCATTTTGAGAACAATGCGCCGAAAGAAGACATTATTTCAGAAGGATTTGACAGGAAGCTGGTTGAGAATGTTTTGCTCAGGATAAAGGCGAATGAGCATAAGGGAAGAATGCCGGCGGTTATCCGTGCTTATAATTCTATTTAGTGATAATAAATTTATATTGACATTATTCTTATTGGAATATTAGTTTCAAAAGAGTTTAAATAAGCAAGTCTATCAAGAAATTGAAGATGATGGGAAATTATCAAGGCGCTTCTGGTAAAAACAGAGGGTATGAAGGTAAGAATACGGATGGAGTGTATAATGTGGCAACACACCGAGAACCTGCCTTTACAGGATTGGCTGCAATAACTGACCCAAATTCTTTAGTATTAGGAGCATCAGAACAAAAGTATTCTCGGTTAAGAAGCATATTGGTGGGGGAAATACGTAGCTTTAAAGGTGATTGTCGTCTAAAATCTCTCGTTAACCAAATTGGAACATTGTACATTACAGGTATTGAACATATAGATTTGCTGGTAGCAAGGCTTGATGAGCAAGATAAGCGAGTTGATACTCAGAGAGTAAATCAGCTAAAGAAAGACTTAATTTATGCTTTACATGAAATGATTGGGGGAAATGCTCCTTATTTTATACCAAAAAAAGATGATAGTTCTAGGAATGGAGATTTTACAAAAGAATGGTTATTATGGCAAGAAGTTCAAAGAGAAATAAGCGCATCTCAACATACTCAAACTCCGGTTATTAAAAGAGGGTGCGGTGAAGATATGAGTGGCGCAGCTAATTATAGGGGTTCTGCTTATTAAATTTAATATAAAGGCAATAACTAATTTTATAAACTCCTTCTTTTTTATTTATTATATGCCCAAAGCACTCTTCATCGGCAGGTTCCAGCCCCTTCACAACGCGCACCTTGAGGTTATAAAGAACATCCTGAAGGAAAACGATAAGATAGTCATTGCAATAGGAAGCTCGCAGGAAAGCAACACAAAAGAAAACCCATTTTCTGCTGCAGAGAGAAAAGAGATGTTTGATGCTGTGATGAAAGGAAACAAAATAACAAATTATGAAATTGCCGAAATACCTGATTTTTTTGATGATGATAAATGGTGCGGTTACATCAAGAATAATCTGAAAAATATCGATGTTGCATATTCCGGGAACAAGTACGTGATAAACTGCCTTACAAGGCACGGATTCAAAGTTAAGACTGTAGGCATGATAGAGGGAATAAACAGCACGAAGATAAGGGATATGATCAAGAACGGCAGCGATAAATGGGAAGAATTAGTGCCTGAGGAAGTTGCTGAGATTATGGAAAGAAATAGTGGAATTGAACGGATTAAGAGCTTATAAACACAATGCCTACTTCTACGCCTCCATTGAATTAAATTTAAATATGCTTTCTCATTTCCCCGCTATTGACAAAAATGATTTATCTTAACGGAAGGCAGGACATAAGCTTATTTCCCGGTGTAAATTTTGACACTATAAAAAACTCCACCATGACGCTGACACTAAGCAGAGCGAAGCCTGTTAAAACTGAAGGTATAAACTACAATGAAAGGCATAGATTAGGGGTTTTTGCCGCCATAGAAACTGATGATCTGCTTGAAGTTTATGCGAGATTGAAAGCGCTTGAGTATGGCCGTGAATGGGAAAAGCCGCTTTGCTGCACCCAGACTGAAAGAGGAAGGGATACCAAATGCCATCCAAGCCTTCTAAGAGGGAACCAAGACAAACCGATTCATCTTTGACTTTAGTCAATATAAATTTAACTGATTCTTTGATGGATGGCATTGAAAGAATTGTGGATGAAATGGAGGGATCTTCGAGAACATTTGGAATTCCAATGCCTTCAAAACATTAAATCAGCTGAACATCTCTTTAAAAATTCCTTTTTTCCCTGACTCTTTCTCAAACTCTGCAAGCAGCTCTTTCTGCCTTTTTGTTATTTTTTCCGGGACTTCGATATACACTTCAACATTTTCATCCCCATAACCTGAATCATCCAAGTGCCTTATTCCCTTACTCCTCATCCTGAATACAGTATTGCTTTGTGTCCCTTGTGGTATTTTCAGCGTTGCTGTCCCCTTTAAAGTAGGAACTTCCACTTCGCCCCCGATAGCAGCTGTTGCAAATGATACTGGAATCTTAACGTAAATATCATCCTCCTGCCTCTTGAACACTTTATGAGGGATAACGTGAATCACTACATATAGGTCTCCTGCCTGCGCACCTTTCTCTCCTGCCTGCCCGCCGCCCTGGACCCTTAGGTTAGTGCCTGTATCAGCGCCTGCCGGTATCTTAATCTCCAGCTTTCTTGTCTTTTTTATCACGCCTGTGCCGTCGCAGATATGACATTCGTCCTTGATGTATTTTCCCTCGCCGTGGCATCTCCTGCACGTTGTAGTCGTCTGGAACAGGCCAAAAGGCGTCCTTTGCGTCTTTGTTGTTGCGCCTCTTCCATTACAGTCATGACATGTTACTATTCCGGAACTTCCTTCAGCACCGGTTCCGCCGCAACGGTCGCATTTTTCAAGCCTTGGGACTGCTATCTGCTTCACTGCGCCGAATGCAGCCTCTTCAAGCTCTATCTCAATGTCATACCTCAGGTCAGCGCCTCTCTGCCTCCTGCTCCTGCCTCTTCCGCCTCCGCCGAAAAAAGACTCAAAAATGCTGTCAAAGTCGAATGAGCCAGAACCTTCTGACATAAAGTCGGAAAAGTCAAATCCTGAAAATCCTCCTGAACTGCCGCTGTACTGGCTTCCTGCCGTTCCAAACTGATCATATTGTGATTTTTTATTCTCATCTCCCAAGACAGAAGCAGCCTCATTAATCTCCTTGAATTTTTCCGTTGCATCAGAATTTTTATTCAGGTCCGGGTGATATTTTTTTGCGAGTTTCTTGTAGGCATCCTTAATCTCCTCTTTTGTCGCATTCTTGCCCACTCCAAGTATTTTGTAATAGTCTTTTTCTTTTGGCATTTTATTAATTAAATATCTTTATCATCCAATAACCCTTTTTCTATTTCCTTCGTGAACTCGTATTCCCTGTCTACATTCGGTGATTTATACCTTTCCCTTATATACTCAAATCTTTTTTCTACTGGCACAATCCGGTCGTGCTTTACCCTCATATCGGCATAAAACACTATCTTTTCCTCAACTGACTTAGGTTGGCATTCCTCTTCGTCCAAATGTGCCAATCCATGTTTTGATATTACTCTGGCAACTTCCGGGAAGCCCAATGCTTTTACAATTTCAGAGCCGTTAAACACATGGTCCCCTTCTTTAACCTTTGCAATGTCATGCAATAATGAGGCTGCTTCTGTCAAACCCCTGTTTGCGTTGATTCCTCTTTTTTCCAGCGCACCGCACACTTTCATTGCGACTTCGCATACTTTCTGAGAATGAGCGATAATATTAGCAGGAACATTATTTTCTTTTAAAATCCTTATACATTCCTCTTTTGTGGGTATTATCATTTTTGCTTAAAAAAACCGAAACTTTTTTATACTATTCTGCTAATATAGTCCTTATCATATTATGATGGTGTCCTGTTCAATCCCATGCTGGGGCGTAAAGCTGAACATGGGTGCAGGCAGGGTTCAGGCGAAAGCCCCCATCAGATATGACTTAATAGCTCATTCTTTGTTATTATCTTATCCTCCGGAATTTGGTTATTATGCACTATATTTTCTTTTCTGCTTTTAATTGATTTGTTAATATTTACTTTAATCCATGAACTTACATTTAAATTAAGATTGTTTATAACATTGGTTTCTTCCCATTGTTCTACCTTTACCAGACCATATGGCGAAACACTTATAGAACTTGCAGATATAGATTGTATTAATATTAAAAAACTAAAAACAAGAATAATAAAGAAAAAAATATTTTTATTTCTCATATAACCTCTTTTAATAAATCACTTCTTCTTTTTCTTCTTCTCGTCCTTCACTTCGTAATCTGCGTCAACCACTTTCTCTTTGCCATGCTTTTCTTCGTGTTCAGGCTCTTCAGTGCCTTCGCTGCTGTCTTCTTTTCCGTGCTCTTTCTGGTACTGCTGGCCTGCCTTCTGGTAAAGCTCGGTTGACATCTTCTGGACCAATCCGTTGACTTCGTCCATCTTTGCCTTTATCGCGGCAGCGTCTTTCTTCTCGGGCTTAAGCAGCTCTTTTAGCTCCATTATCTTGCCTTTCACTTCCTCAAGCTCTTTTGCAGGAACCTTGCCTTCAAAGTCCTTGAACAGCTTTTCCGTCGTGTAGACAAGGGTGTCTGCCTGATTAATAGCTTCAACTTCTTCCTTTTTCTGCTTGTCTGTCGCGGCAAACTGCTCCGCTTCTTTCTTCATTCTTTCTATTTCCTCGTCATTTAATTTCTGCGAAGCTGTTATCCTTATGTTCTGCTCCTTTCCTGTTCCAAGGTCTTTTGCATTTACGTGCAGTATTCCATTTGCGTCAATGTCAAATGTAACCTCAATCTGCGGAATGCCTCTTGGCGCAGGCGGTATCCCTACGAGGTCGAACTGCCCCAGTAATTTGTTGTCGTTTGCCATAGGACGCTCGCCCTGGAAGACTCTTATTGTAACA